>CAUSEX010000041.1:0-4457 GCA_963531145.1 uncultured Candidatus Saccharibacteria bacterium | reverse complement strand
TTACCGGTGACGTCGCGCAGGGCAGCCTGGGCAAATTGGCTGGTGGCGTAAATGTAGTTGGTCGTCTCCAGCACCGCTTTTGGCGCGTTAATCACTCGGAAATAGACCACGGCATCAACGCCGACGGTGACGTTGTCTTTGGTGATGACCTCTTGTTTCGGTACATCGATCGGTGTCGAGCGTACGTCGACCATCATCATCGTCTGAAAAATCGGCACTACCACCCTTAGGCCCGGTTCGCGCACACCAGTAAATTTACCGAGCGTCAGCACCACGCCGCGCTGGTATTGATTGACCACTTTAATGCCGCTCAGCACATAAATAGCCACGATGACTAAAATTACTATCATTATTTCCATAAATACCTCCTATTTATATAATGATATTCTAGCACCAAAGCGGTATAATAACCATATGAACAATGATCAGCAAAACGCGAATCCGCAGTCGCCAGTTTCACAGACAACACCAACGATGCAGCCAATCCCCAACCAACCGTCGCAAACGACAAACCAACAATCGCAAGCCAATCAGACCTATAATCAGCACGATGATGCGGTAGAGCGGGACTTAGTCTATACTAACGAGCATGACCTTAATGTTCATATAGCGAGAAGTTTTGCCATTATGATTCTTGGGCTGTTTCTGCTCATTGTTATAGGAAGCGCAACTGGATTACTTAGTAAGCATTATGGAGTTTTCGTGCTTGTTAATATATACATACCATTTTCTGGCATTGTATTATTCGCGATGAAAAGCACGCGGATTGGTCGTGTGAAATTAATGCGCGATGTGAGTCTCTCGATGTTCTTTGGTGATGTAGTTGTGTTTATCAGAGCGATATTTGTAGGGAGTGTCGTACGCTCTAATCCCGGGTCCACAGGACCTTTGTATTACTTGTTGCATCCGCCGTTGCGAACTTTGCCTGTTAATGAAGTAATAGAAGCCTCTTTTGTTTATTTGCTAATAATAGCTATTTTTGGAGTAACCTATCTCGTCGCTAGAGCTATGTATAAGAAAGAACGGGTACAAAATCGCAGCTAGTTGGAAGAGTAAGGGCACACTAGAAATTTCATCAAACATTAGCTAGCCTTTAATATTCCTATCGTAAAGTCTGTTAATACTGGAGTGTGCGGTATAATAACCATATGAACAATAACCAGCAAAACGCGAATCCGCAGCCGCCAGTTTCACAAACAATGCCAACGATGCAGCCAATGCCCGACCAAGCGCCGCAAGTGACACCAACAGCACAGCCGTTACCTAGTCAATCACCGCAAATGGCAAACCAACAGTTAGCAGTAGAACCTGAGGAGGAGGCGGTTACAAACCCCAACGACGCTCCTAAAGGTATTATTCAGCAGCATCGAGAGTTTGTTAATAGTAGTAATAATATTGTTTTTCATCTAGCGCGCAGTACAACAATTACCCTGATTGTTTTCTTCGTCGGGGCTTTTTTGATGTTTATTGCTCGCATGCAAGACGAGCCGTTTTTTGGACCTGTAATAGTTAATCTTTTCTTGGTACCGTTTTGCTTGACTCTCGGGACGGCTCATTCACCGTTAGCGAGGCTGCGGCTATGGCGAATTGTAAGTTCAATCATGCTGATGCTGAATGTAGGTATGCTATTCATGCATGGTTTATTTGGTATCGCAAAGGACAACGACCCCAGCCCTGCAGTTGGTAGCATGCCGCTGTGGATGCTGCCTGCTGAAAAATCCTTGATCACAGTACTAGCGTATATGGTATTTATCATTCCGCCAGCCATTATTTTCTTAGTTACTACGCTGAAGTATTCTAAGGCTACTCAGCTAAAATAGGCTGTTCACGTTAGTAAATACTTATAATCAGTCAAGCTTTGAATACGTGCTAAGTAGGTTGACATAATACCCCCAGGGGGTATATAATGACTTTATGGATACAGCAGATATCAAGCGGCGAGCTCTGCACCGCACAAAAATTATTTTAGGGCAAATGCGCGGACTAGAGAAGCAAATTGCCGACGACGCATATTGCATGGATATTTTAACGCAAAGCCTAGCGCTGCAAAAGTCGCTGGCATCGCTCAATAAGCTCATTTTGGAGCGGCACTTGCGCACGCACATTGCTGACAAAATAGCCTCGGGCGATGGAATCCAGCAAAATGAAGCCGTAGAAGAGCTACTTAATCTATACGAGTTAAATAATATAAGGACGAAATGATGCACCACGAATCTCATTCTCACTGCAACACAAAAACTTCAACCAAACGCATGGCATTAGCAGCGACCTTGCACTGTTTGGCGGGCTGCATGATCGGCGAAATGCTCGGCGTCACCATCGGCACGCACGCTGGATTTACACCGCACGCCACGGTAATTTTGGCATCGGTTTTGGCATTTACGTCTGGCTATACTGTATCAACTATCCCGCTGATAAGCGCTAAGCTATCGTTCTTCAAAGCCTTCAAATTGGTTTTCGCTGCCGATACGTTATCAATTCTGTCGATGACCATCGTTGACAATGTCATCATGCTGATCGTGCCAGGCGCCATGAACAAAGACCTCACTCATCCGATGTATTGGACAAGCCGGCTGCTATGCATGACTGCCGCGTTCCTAGTGTCGTACCCTGTTAATTTATATTTATTGCGCCGCGGCAAGGGTCACGCGCTGACTCATCAGTATCACCACCATAATAAATAATAACGGCGCGCGGATAAATTCCAAGGAGCCTTGGCTTTTTCCTTGCCAGCTCGCCAGATTTTTAGTACAATCATAAGGTAGTTTTGTGGCTCTTTAGCTCAGTTGGTAGAGCAGAGGCCTGAAGAGCCTTGTGTCACTAGTTCGAGTCTAGTAGGAGCCACCAGTAAAATACTCTCCCCGCCGGAGAGTGTTTTTCTTTAGGCTAGAAAGCAGGTATAATAATTTTAATGAGAAGTATTCAGCGAAAGCAAGTATATTGGCGCGGGCCGATAATTTTCGGTGTAGTCTTGGTAGCGGTAATTGTCTTGGTGTGCACAGCGACCTACTTTGCATCTCGTTCATCGGGTGGCTACACTGCTGTCAAATTGCAACCAGCTCGTGAAAAATTCCCTGATATTCAGGTAGATAAGCTGTCGCCGCTACGTGCTCGCGCTGTAAATATACTTCGCCAACAATATGACAATCCGCAGCCTGGCCCGTTTTATAGCCAGGGCGAGAAGCAGGATTGGTGCGCAAATTTTGTTAGTTGGGTCAGCCGCCAAGCTGGCGCGCCGCTAACTAATCCGCATAGCGGCGGTTGGCGTATTCCAGGTGTGCGCAGTCTCGAGACGTATTATCGTAACGCTGGTAAGTTCCGCGCCGCAAATAGCGGCTACCAGTTGCAGCCTGGCGACGCTATTATGTACGACAACGCCAGTCGTCATGGCGAGCATGTGAACTTTGTGCTCAAATACGATAACGGCAAGGTGACGACTATTGGCGGTAACGAGGGCGGCGTGATTAACATTCAACAGTCGGATCTCAGCCGCGATGGACCGATTCGCGGTTTTGGACTGCTAGAATGACGGCGCACATTTCAATTTCTTAACCGTATACGGTATGATAGAATTATGTTCAAAAAGTATATCAAGAAGAAGCTTCAAAAGTATGTCGTTAAGTACTTTGAGCTGCATCCGCATGTCAGATTGATAGTTGTTGCTGGCAGTGTTGGCAAAACTAGCACCAAGCGTGCTCTCGGCAGATTATTATCGCAGCGTTTTCGCGTTCGCATGCACGAGGGTAATCACAATTCAGAAGTGTCGGCGCCATTGGCGATTCTCGGCATTAACTTGCCAGAGAGACTGCATAGCCCGTTGGCGTGGCTAGGTGTTTTTAGGGCAGCGCATCGCCGCGTTTATAGTCCAGCCGATGTCGATGTCATTATTCAAGAATTAGGCGTTGACCATCCAGGCGAGATGATGGATTTCGGCACTTACTTGCGGCCGAATATTGCGCTGGTTACGGCGATAACACCTGAGCATATGGAATTTTTTGGCTCAATTGAACATGTGGCTCAAGAAGAGCTATTTGTTGCTAAATTTTCTGAGTATACGCTGATTAACCGCGATGACATCGACGGGCGATTCGCAGATTTCTTGGAGTCGGCAAACTTTAGCACTTACGGCACGACTGGGCTAGCAGAGTTTCGATTTGAGCAACAACAGCTTGATGAAAACGGCTACAGCGGCACGGTTATTGCCCCTAACGATATTCGTTTTCCTGCTACTATTAAAGTAGTGGGCGAGCATAGCTTGCGCCCGATCATGGGTGCAGTTGGCGCGGCAATGATGCTCGGGTTGCCAGTGGAAGACATTATACGCGGACTGTCGCTCCTCAAGCCAGTGCCGGGGCGGATGAATCTGCTGCGCGGCATTGGCGGCGTGACTATTATAGACGACACTTATAATTCTAGCCCGGCAGCGGCTCAGGCGGCGCTGCGAACTCTATACGAGT
>CAUSEX010000040.1:0-4567 GCA_963531145.1 uncultured Candidatus Saccharibacteria bacterium | reverse complement strand
TGTTAGCCGAGCGCCAAAACGCCGATGGTTCGGTGGTATTGGCGACGCTTGAAGGCAACCGTCCGATTCTCGTTGAGATCCAAGCTCTTGTCAACTCGACTAATTTCGGGTATCCTAAGAGGACAGCCAGCGGTTTCGATCTCAACCGCCTCAATCTGCTCATCGCGGTGCTAGAGAAGCGCACCAAATTGAATTTATCCGATAAAGATATTTATGTGAATGTAGTTGGCGGTTTGAAGCTCGCCGATCGGGCAGCAGATTTGGCGGTAGCGATGGCGATTGCTAGCGCCGCGGCTGGTCGCAAGCTTGACGACGGCTTGGTGGTGTTCGGCGAAGTAGGCTTAGGCGGCGAGATTCGCTCGGCACAAGGCGCCGACAAGCGCCTGAACGAAGCCAAAAAACTCGGTTTCACCCAAGCGATTGCGCCAGCAACCTCTGGTAAAAAGAATTCATTTGTAAAGGGCGTCAAAGATTTACGCCAAGCTTTGATCGGCTATCTCAAGTAGCTAGTAGCTAATCAAGGCGAAAAGAAAGGAAAATATGCAAACCAAAGACTTAATATTATTGGCGGTAACGCTGCTTATTTTGGGCGAGGTGTCGTACTTATTAGCGAGCTTGCCCAAAAACTCCATCAAATCAAATGATCGGGCTATCTTGGTAGATACCTCGGTGCTGATGGACGGGCGAATTGTACCGGTAGCGCAAACTGGCTTTATCGGCGGTACGCTGGTGATTCCACGCTCGGTTATCGGCGAACTGCAGTTTCTAGCCGACCACGCCGATGCTGACAAACGCGCTCGCGCCCGTTACGGGCTTGATGTGGTCACCGAGTTGCAAGCTATGGAGCGCGTCAACGTCGAATTACTGCAGGACGGTAGCCATGCTCGCGAAGGTGTTGACGACCGCCTGCTCAAGCTAGCCAAGCAGCATGGCGCAGTGATCATGACACTAGATTACAATCTAAACAAGGTCGCTGCGGTCGAGGGTACCGAAGTGCTAAACCTTAACGAATTAGCGCAGAGTATCCGGATGGAGCATCTACCTGGCGAGAAAATCACGTTAGAGCTTATTCAGAAGGGGCAGGACGCGCATCAGGGCGTGGGCTACCTACCAGACGGCACAATGGTTGTCGTCGAGCAGGCGAGCGCTCAGATAGGTCAGACGCTAAATGTCGAAATTATCCGTAATTTGCAGACTGCAGCTGGCCGGATGATTTTTGCCAAGAAAATAGAGACTACCAGCAAACCCCTCAAATCGACCGCCAAAGCCGCAGTCAAAACTCAAAAAACAGCGAAAATCGCAGCCGCAGCAGCATCGAAAACGCCCGCAAAAAGCACTGCTAACGCCAAGCAGCGTTCTGCCGGCCGCGCCCGCAGCCAATCGTCAGCTGGCAGTGCTAGCAATCGTGATTCGGTTAAAAAGGCAGGCGAAACCAAAACTCAAGCTAAACCAGCCAGCAAAAAAGCTAATTCGCCGAAAACAAAAACGCAGCCGAAGCCAGCTGCTCCAGCGACCCGGCGCCAGAGTGCTCGCCGCCGCTCAGACCACGAGAGCGACTTGATCGACCTAGTCAATAGCCAAAGCCAATAAAATCGCTAGTGCGATATATAGCACGCTGCTAGGAGCGTGCTATTTTGCTGGGTTTTGGCGGCAAACTACTGCGATGCGAAGCGGGTTTAATCGTCGTCATCGCTACTACTGTTTGGATTGTAGCTGGCGCTACTAGTCGCCGTATAGTAGCCAGTGTCGGTAATTTTGGCGGTTAGCGTACCGCTACTGGCTGCTGATAAGTTGCCTTTATGAATATTCCAGATGCCGCTGCTATCGACTTGCTTGCTGGCGACAACGGTACTGCCAGATAATAATTCGATGTTTTGCAGTTTGTAACGGCCGCTAGTATAGACGATGGATACGCCGCCGCTAGTCACTGTTAGCGTAACGTTTGGCTTCGGATCGTCGCACTTGTGTGCATCGTCGTCTTTCTCGGCGTCGTAGCTAGAGTCGTTAGGCGTGACTATCTCTTTTCTGGTGATTGGATCAGCCATTTTCATGACATCGATTTCAATCTTGGCAGCTTCGGGCGTACAGGACGTAGCTTTCTTTTTCGAGACGCGGTCGAAAGTCATCTTGGCATTAGTAGCAGCGCTAGCCTTGTTGTAATACGACGGATAAATCTCGCCCTTGATTGTCTGGATGCCGCTCGGCGCAGTATACCAGTCGCTTAACTTCAGCTTGCCTTGGTCGGCATACATCTTGGAGATGTCGGCCATCGTACGGTCGAAGAACATAGCTGGAATCAGCGAGTTGCCATTGCGCAGCGGCGAGGTGTCAGAATTGCCTAACCACACCGCCATCGATAGGTTCGGCGTGTAGCCGGCAGCCCAGATATCTTTAGCGCTAACCTTGCCATTAATCTCGCTGTTGCTGGTACCAGTCTTGACGGCTGCCTTGACGCCGGCGCGACCGAGGTTGACTAGGTAGTCGCGGCCCGCCAATCCAGCGCGCGCTTTGCCGTCGCCAAGGATGTCGCTAACGATGTAAGCTGCTTGCTGGTCGATGACTTGCTTGCTAGATTCTTTGTACTGTTTGAGAGTTTGGCCGTTACTGTTGGCAACCTTCAGGATAGTCGTCTGCGGTTTATAAGTGCCCATTCGCCCCAGTGTCGCGAAAGCGTTAACGTGGTCAACCAGGCGCGTGCCGCAGCCGCCGATAGCGCTCGATAGGCCAGCTTGCGCGTCGGCGCCTTGCGTGCAGTACTGTAAATCGCCGGCGGAGCGTATCAGCGACCAGGTGCTGCCACTGTTGTTCTTCTCGTTGATGGCCATAGCTTTGATAGCTGGAATATTGCGAGAGCGGGCCAATGCTTGGCGCAGGGTAATATTGCCTTGGAATTTGTTGTCGGCGTTGTTCGGACTATAATTGCCCGGGAAAGTTGTCTTGGAATCTGCTAGAATCGAGCCGCTGCCGTAATTGGCGTTATTACCGCCTTGGTTGCTAAATAGGCGGGCGTAAACAAGCGGCTTGATCGACGAACCCGGTTGGATGAAAGCGGTGGCCGCATTGTCCTGCCCGAAGCCAGCGTAATTAAAGTCGCGGCTACCGACTAGGGCGATAAGCTGGCCAGTCTTGGTATCTTCGATAGCGGCTGCGCCGTTTGAGAAGCCAGCAAACTGCGAGCAGTTGCGATAACCGCAGTTGCCATCGGTAATCTCGCCGTTAAATAATTTGGCTATATTGGTTTCTAGGGTTGTTTGCGCGTCGAGGTCGAGCGTCGTCTTGACCAATAAACCGCCTTCGCCGACGATAGTCTTGCCAAGCTCCTCCTCTAGCTGTTTCTTGACCATCTGCACAAAGTGCGGCGCCTTGACGTTGGCGTATTGGTCGGCCAGCGGTTTGATGGTATCCATAATGTCGACTTTCTTGGCTGCCGCTGCCTCTTGTTTGGATATGTAATTCATCGACACCATGTCGTCGAGTACTTTGTGCTGGCGTTCGACAAGCGCTTTGCGGCCGTAAGTATTGTACGGATTGTAAAGCGACGGGTTGTTCGGGATAGCGGCTAGCAGCGAGCATTCTGGCAAGGTTAAATCTTTGGATGATTTGCCGAAATAAGTTTGCGCGGCCGATTCGACGCCGTTGCGCCGGCCGCCGTACGGCGATTCATTGAGGTACAAGCCGAGGATTTGGTCTTTGCTGTACATTCGTTCGACCTCGATGGCTAGAATCATCTCTTTGATTTTGCGCGGAATACCCGACAAGCCCCGCTGCATAGCTTCGTCCTTAGTAAAGAACACTTTCTTGACTAGCTGCTGTGTTAGCGTCGAGCCGCCCTGCACGGCGTTGCCCTGCGAGTTGCTGATAAAGGCACGAACAATACCGCTAGCGCTGATGCCGCTGTGCTTATAAAAATCCTTGTCCTCGATGGCTATAGTGGCCTTGCCCATGCATGGTGAGATGGTTTTGGCGTCGACTACTAGCGTATAGTCGCCAGTGCCTTTATCTTCCCAGAGTAATTTGTCGTTACGGTCGTAGTATTTGGTGACTGTCGTTTTAACGCGCTGCGCCAATGTGTCGGGGTTGATTTTGTCGAGATCTTTACGGAAATAGGCGAATAGCGAAGCTATGCCGATGACGATTAGCAGCAAAGCGATACCGACAACTTTCAGCGCCATTATCGCGCCATCGCGGCTAAACCAGTATTTGGCTAGGCGTTTCGGATGCAAGCGGTAGAGCAGCCGCTTGACCGGATGCTTCGGCAAAGTTGCCAGATATTCGGCCTTTTTACGCGCTCGCGCATCTTTCTTGACTCGGCGTTTGTTGGCTAAATTAGCATAAGCGCTGACGCCGCCAGCTACTTTTCGTTTCTTGTTTCCCACTTTCACTCTTCCCATAAGCAATATTTCCACCATTATAGCACTGTTCGCATCACGACGGCTAGTGCTTTTGCTGATAATTTGCAAATATGTTACTATCTCACTATTAAATAAAGAAAGGTTTCAGATGACGCTAGCAGAAGAACTAACGTGGCGCGGACTCATCAACCAGACGACGTTCGCTGATGTCAAAG
>CAUSEX010000039.1:0-4681 GCA_963531145.1 uncultured Candidatus Saccharibacteria bacterium | reverse complement strand
TGACGGATTTTCGACGACCCGCAAACCCTTATCGTTCATCTCGAAGATTGCCGCTTCGCTAGTCGAGCCGTAGCGATTCTTGACGGCACGCACCACTTTGAAGCCGCCGTAACGGTCACCTTCAAATTGCAAGACTACATCGACTAGATGCTCGAGAACTTTCGGTCCGGCGATCGAACCCTCCTTGGTGACGTGACCGACCAAAATTACCGCTGCGCCCGAAGCTTTTGCTGCCCGGATAATGACATTACTCGAGTTGGTAATCTGGCTGACAGTACCTGGTGCGCTGGCGATTTCCTCGAGGCTAAGCGTCTGAATACTGTCGATGATCACCAATTTATATCGGCCGCTGCGAATTGTCGCGGCAATGTCGTCAGCGCTAGTACTAGTGACAAACTGCAGATCATCGCCAGAGGTCGCACCGAGACGCGTAGCGCGGAGCTTAACCTGAGAAGCGCTTTCCTCGCCGCTGACATATAGAACCGATGATTGCTCAGCAACATGCGCTGCTACCTGCATCAACAACGTCGATTTACCGATACCCGGCTGCCCCGCTAACAGCATTACGCCTGCCGGCAAAATCCCGCCGCCTAGCACTGCGTCGAGGTCGGCAATACCAGTCGGCAGGCGTTTCACTGAATCCTCGGCAGCGATTGAACGCATCGACTGCGGCTTTAGGATTTTACCGCGCGAATGGCTGCGCGCTACCGCCGAAGCGCCCTTGGTCTCGACTACCTGCTCGACGAGCGTATTCCACTCACCGCAATTCTCGCACTTGCCCGTCCATTTCGGATAGCTAGCGCCGCAATTTTGGCAGACGAAATTACTGCGTGCTTTGGCCACTATTTACTCCGGCTGGCGCAGCTACGCCGTTGATGCTTTGATTGAGCTGATCGGCTTTAACGGCTAAGCTTTTGAGGGTTGCCACATCGTCATTGTAAGCTTTAATTCGCGAATTAAGCGAACCCTGCCGAGCATTAATAGCGCTAATCCGCTGCTGCAGCGCCGACCGCGCCACCGCGAAATCAGCTTGCGAACTAAACTCACCGCTCCTGGCCCGTTCATTAAAGCTGTTAATATCAGCGTTAATTTGCGATAAATCGGACTGATAAGCTTCTACATCTTGTTTGATTTGCTTAGCGGCTGATTGCAGCTTAGATTGCAACGCTTCAGCCCGGGCGTTGACTCGGGTAAATACTGCCGTGTAAGCTTGGTTTTTAGCGACAATTGACGCTCTATCAGTGAAATAACGCGCATAATATTGTTCAAGGTCAGAGTCGAGCTCGCCAATCGTGGTACCGATAATCGAATGTAGCTCATCTAACTCGGCGCCTGGCTCGGCCTCGCGGTAGTATTCCATAGCTTTGGCAATTTCCGGATCATTTTTGACCTTTTGATAAGCCTTTTTGATCATAGCGTCGACTCGCGGCCGCTCGAAAATATTCAGCCGCGCATACTGAGCGTGCAGCAATTCGTGCGCTGCTGTTACTTCTTTGGCGCCAGCTAGCTCGGCATTTTCGACGTCAAAAAGATAAATCCGATCACCATAGTAGCAACCCAAAATTGCTGCTGTACGTTCGGTACTTTTACAATGAGCATTGAATTGGTCGCTAGCCTCAATAGCTGGCTGAGTTGCTCGGAAAGTGCGCTGTGCTGTCGGCGTCAACTTAATTGAGTCTTCAACCGCGGCAACAGCTGCAGGCGGCGCGAAAGTCGACGCTCGATAAGTATCAAAGGCTGTCTGCCCGTAGAAAAAACCGCCAACAGCAATACTTATCACTGCCATCAAAGCGATGATTTTCGAGACAATATTACGTCTGGCTGTCGGTTTCGCTGCGCCGTTCAATCGCTATCGCTCCTTTCTTGATCCCTACTTCTAGGATATCACCTTTAACATAGGCGCCGTCAAGTACTTGCTCAGCAATAGCATGCTCAACCTCGTCCTCGATGACACGGCGCAGCGGACGGGCGCCGTATTTAATACTGTAACCCTTGTCGATAAGGAATTTTTTGGCACTAGGTTTAATCGTAAGGGCCAGGCCTTTGCGCACCAAACGCTGGCGCAGCTCGCCGATCAGCAGGTCGAAGATCTTGCCGACCTCGGCGCGAGTCAACGCTCGGAAAGTGATAATCCCGTCAAAGCGATTAACCAGCTCGGGGCGCATAAACTTTTCTAGCGCATCGCGAGCAAATTTAGCGTTGCGGAGGTGCAAATCGTCAATTTCGCTGCTTTTGTCGCGGCTAGAGTGAAAGCCAAGTTCCGACTCTTTGGTCATTTTGTCGGCGCCGAGATTGCTAGTCAGGATGATAATCGTATTACGAAAGCTAACTTCGCGCCCCTTAGCATCAGTCATCGTCCCATCTTCCAGTAGCTGCAGCAACAGGTTGAATACGTCTGGATGCGCCTTTTCAATTTCGTCAAAAAGCACCACGCTGTACGGCTGGCGGCGAACTTTGTCAGTCAATTTACCGCCGTCCTCGTAACCGACATAACCAGCTGGCGCCCCGAGCAGGCGCGACGTATTATGCTTCTCGCCGAATTCGCTCATGTCGATTTTGATAAGCGCCTCTTCGCTGCCGAAAACTTCGCGCGCTAGCACCTTAGCTAATTGCGTTTTGCCGACACCAGTCGGTCCCATGAAGACGAAACTGCCAATCGGCCGCCGGCTGCTAGCTACGCCGCTGCGGCTGCGGCGGATTGCCCGCGCCACTTTACCGATAGCCTCGCGCTGGCCAATGACGTACTTACCGAGATGCTTTTCGAGCTGGCGCAGCAACTTCGCTTCGCTAGTCTGGACTTTTTCGACTGGAATGTTGGTCATCACAGCGATAGCATGCGCCACATCGTCATCGGTCAGTTGAATAGCACGTCGGCCTTTTTGGGCAGCAACTTCTGTCTCGAGTTTTTTACTAATCTGGCTAATGCGCTGTTTGTACATAGCGGCTCGCTGATAATCTTCGTGCAAGACAGCGTCCTCCATGCGCTCATTGAGGTGCTTGAGCTCTTTGAGATATTCGCGCTCACGGCTCGGTCGGTGGCCCCGCTTGACGCGAACTCGGGCAGCCGCCTCGTCGAGCACGTCAATTGCTTTATCGGGCATGAAACGGTCGCTAACGTAGCGGTCGCTCATATATACTGCCGACTCAATCACTTCGTCGGTGATTTTGACGCCATGATGCTTTTCGTAATAATTTTTAAGACCTTTCAAAATAGCGATTGTCTGCGCCATAGTTGGCTCTTTGACGACGATCGTCTGGAAACGCCGTTCTAGCGCCGTGTCTTTCTCGATATGCTTGCGATATTCATCGAGAGTCGTCGCGCCAATCATGTGCAGCTCGCCGCGCGCCAACGCCGGCTTGAGGATATTCGCCGCATCCATCGAACCTTCCGAGGCGCCAGCGCCAACCAGCAGGTGCAATTCATCAATAAAAAGAATAATATTACCCTGTTTTTTGACTTCAGCGATTACCTTTTTCAGCCGATCCTCGAATTCGCCGCGATATTTAGTACCGGCAATCATTGCCGCCATATCTAACATAACCACGCGGCGATCTAATAGATGGCCCGGTACGTCCTCGCGGACGATCCGCTGCGCCAGCCCCTCAACGATGGCGGTTTTGCCAACGCCTGGGTCGCCAATCAGTACTGGATTATTCTTGGTGCGGCGGCTAAGGATAGTGATCATTCGCTCCAGCTCTTTGTCGCGGCCAATCATCGGGTCAAGTTCGCCGTTGGCTGCCCGCGCCGTCAAATCCACGCCAAAGGCGCTAAGCGCCCCGCCGCGCGTATTGCCGCGACGCCGCGGCTCGGTAGCAATATCGCCATGTTCGCCGCGATTCTCTTCAAACGACTTCTCGAGTTCGCTTATTATCATATCGACGTTGATGCCCATTTCGCGCAGCAGCGCTGTCGCTCGGGCGTTACCTTGACGCAAAACACTGTACAGAATGTGCTCTGTGCCGAGATAATCATGGCCATACTCGCGCGCTGCTTCCCATGCCATGCGCAATGTCAACAAGGCAGTCTCGCTAAGGCCCACCATACCGGTACTGGTAACTACCCGGGACGGTTTGATATCTAGGATCATTTCAGCTTGTTGCAGGGTCACGCCAGCGTCAGTCAATACTTGCGCCGCCGAGCTCGACCCTTGCGCCAAAACGCCGAGCAGCAAGTGCTCCGTCCCAATGTAATTACTACCGTTACCGCGAGCAATCGCGTCAGCATGCTGGACGCTAGCGCGCGCGTTGTCGGTCAATCGCGAAATAAAATCTGCAAAGTCTTCTGGCATCATGAGTTCTCCGTTCTGAGCGTATTGCCCATCACAGCTAATTATACATAACAAATTAGCACTCGTCAAGGCAGAGTGCTAATTTGCAAAAAGCGGCTGCGGGTTTTAATCTTGATTTTCGATAGCGCTAAACAAATCTTCCTCGACGTTCTTGCGCGGTTTTTTCTCGGCTGATTTCGGCGCTGTGGTCTCGATGTTCAATTCGTAGCCAGTCAGGCGGCTCGCCAAACGCACATTTTGCCCGCCGCGACCGATAGCGATTGATTGCTGGTCTTCAGTAACGTAAACATTGGCGGTTTTTTTGTCCTTATCAATCTCGACTTTAACAATCTCAGCCGGGCTAAGAGCATTGCGGATATACGTGTCTATATTATCATCATAAGTAACGATAT
>CAUSEX010000038.1:0-5712 GCA_963531145.1 uncultured Candidatus Saccharibacteria bacterium | reverse complement strand
CCCGGCGTCATTCAGACCCCAGCAATACGAGTGTCCGTTTTCTACCACCGCGCATCCACGGTTAGCGCCAGCAGCCAGATCAATTATCCGCTGCCCTGCCGGAATTCCGCCTGGGCCAACCAATATCTCTATCGGTTTTACCGATCGGTTGTTGGGAAGCGCGCCAGGAGCAAGGTTCGCCCCTAAATGACCATAAGCATTAGTCCCCCAGCAGAACACTCTACCGCTATTCATCAGCATGCATGAATGCCAAATGCCCACTTCAACCTTCTTCACTTTATCTGACGGCGACAAGCCTGCTGGCCGATCAACCTTGACTGGAGTAGCCTTTTTGGCAATATAGCCAATGTGTGCCATACCTAGTTGCCCAGCACGGCCGTTACCCCAACAGTACGCCTCGCCGTTAGCGGCAGCGCATACATGAGTAAATCTGTCTGGCTCGCCGCTTTGAGCCAAATATCCGTCCTGTGATATATTCGTTACATTGGTCAAACCAGAAACTCTCATAGGACTATAGACTGGCTGAGTGGCAGGGCTAGCAGATGTATTATTGCCAATCTGACCAACATTATTCTGACCCCAGCAATAAGCAAAGCCATTGGCGATAGCGCACATATTCATCGACCGCGTACCACTGGTCGCTAGCGCAGTTGCCGTATAATTATTCGGCAGACCGCCAGAAACACCTGCTCTAACTAAAGTCGGCCATGGGCGCACCTTTGTTTTGTCACCAGTACCAGTCACACCGTGATAACCCTCGCCCCAGCAATATATTTTGCCGCCAGCAATGGCGCACGAAGTATTATATGAACCGCCGATGCTAGTTACTGTTTTGCCAGCCAGCGCCCCCTTAACCTCAATAGGAACATTTGAATGTTCTTCGTCGCCGGATCGTCCATTACCAAGCTGACCAGTACCATTGTAGCCCCAGCAATAAACTTTACCTTCAGCCAGAGCGCAACTATGATACTGGGCGGTAAATAAGTCATCAATTCTCTTACCGTAGAGAACTCCTGTTTGTTTAACTACTTTGACTGGTATATCGGAATCGACGCTAAGCGCAGCTTTTGCTGGATTACCTGGATTATGACCAACAGACCTCCCATTGCCCAACTGTCCGTAGCGGTTTCTACCCCAGCACCAAATACTATTAGACAAAATACCGCACGTTCGATATGTACCGCTAGAAGACTTCGTAGCAATCAGACCGGGACGCGTGATAAGCTTTTTAACCGAAACAGTGTACTCCCGCAAAACCATACCGCCAGAGTCTACAAGCTGTGTTTTGCCAATAGCCGAGACATCCGAATGATGATCATCATGAAAATTAAGGTCGCCAACGGTGAAAATTGTACGGATCGAACCTTCGCTCATAACGTATTTATTGGTCGGAATCTTGCCGTCTTGACCTTTGCAGTCGCTGCTTGGCGTTAGATACAAGCCAGCAGCTCCAGCAACATGGCCCCATGTTTGTTTCCAGTTGTTTATATCTAGACACGCATTAGCTGCCGCCGTCCCCGATTCGCCAGCTTCTTGAGCCAGCTTATAATAATACTCCTCGCGAGAATAAATATACGAACGCGTAGTAACGCGGTATGCAGCCGCTAGCACCGCCAATATAAATGTTGTCATGATAATCATTACTGCTAGAGAATAGCCCTTATCAAAGCGAATCATTCTTCATTTCCTTTCCGAACAGTTAATGACTGAGATATTTTAGACACTCCCCCCACAGGAGGACTAATTGTTATATCAATTTTAACCTTGTTAGCATTTTCAAACATATGGTCGGAACTGTGAGCAGCATCGTATTGGTTAGCTATTGGCGTATCATCCTTAAAATATTGAACATCAAATGCCGAAACGTTGCGAGCAATTGTTTCGTCGCGATAAAGCGATCGCCCTGGTGTTGCACCGCCAGTAAATTCGGATGATTGCGGAGGTATGGATTGTACTGCGATCTTGCGCCAAAATTCGTTATTTTCATCACCGGTACCACATATAGCAGAAGCGTTAACACCAAGGGCTTTATATCTTTCGCTTTTTATATCATCAAATATAACCCTTCGATACAATGTATTGTCCCGCATGAAGTAGATCACCATCTGTCTGTATTTTGGTTGGAGACGTCTTTCTGTGCTGCAATTAAACCTTTTTGTTGCGGCGTAAACTACTTCGCGAGAGCCTGCCCCGCGCCGCAAATTAGTCGCATATTGTATCAGGAGCAAGGCTCGTTTGTTGCTACCTCCACCAAAATATTTCCAAGTTTGCAGAGTAGGTGCAGGATTACTTACAGCGCTATATCCGTATCGATCAAGCATATTCATATCACCCCTTCTAGAAGTTGAGGCAATCTCGACTGAAGCTAAAACATCCATTTCGATAGCGTCCATCGTCACGTGCATGTCACGCGTCATTGAAGCAAGCGCATCTGCTGCTATAGCCTGACGGTAAGATGCTGATATAATACCGCCAAATACTACAACCACTATAAACATAACAAACGTCGTCACCATTAGCTCTACGATGGTGAATCCAGATTGGTTAGAATGCCGCATATGCAACATGGGTTACCCTCTTACCATTACCATATGTTACTACAGACTCAACACGAATCGGCATACCCAAACTGTTGACAGTGTCGCCGCAACCATACGGCGCCGATGCCACAACTTTTTGCTTAGTAGTTCCGGGCAACTCACTAATATGCCCTTCTGAGTCAAGCAATACCTGCTGCACAGCGCCTGGCAGCTGATCGGTACACAAAAACCACGTTGGCGGAGCTCCGTTAACATACTTACGCATATTATCGTACGCTAAATAACTAGCCTTTTGATCCTGGCGGTTGATAATCGAGAGTATACTAACCTGGGTATGCATCGTTAATATACCAAGCGATATTATCGAAATAAATAACAGCGTAACTACCACTTCAACAATTGTAAAACCTTCGTCCGTTCTCACCTTGACCATATGCTGTTCACCTGATAAAGCGCATTATCTGATTCGCTATAGTAATATATTCTGAAACCGACGCAAACATCCTTACCCGAAGCGCCGTAAATTTTATCGCAGTCGGATCTCTCTCTGTCTTGAGCACAATACCTATAGAGCATTTTCTGCTCGTCCGTCCAGCCCCAGCTGGCTGGTATCGGGCCAGCCACCGGGCAGCCCTTGACTAGTCTATTACCAGAACGGGAGGGATCTTGCACAACTGTAGTGTCACTAAAATATTTGCCTATATCAGCTAACAGCGCGTTGCCAGTTGGGTACTCATGCCCCCTGAAAGTGGTGTTGTATTTATAATAACGTTCAAGATCTAGAGCCATGGCTTCAGCGCGAGCTCTACGGGTTGCATCGCGACCTTTCGCCGTCAAGCCATTGAGCGTAGTCATAGCAATTATCAGCAGCACACCGATGACGGTAACTGCAATAACCACTTCAACTATAGTAAACCCGCCCTCTTTACGCTTCATGACTTAATTGTAGCGCACAATTTATAAAATGGCTATGCTTTTTCTGTGTTTTTGCCAGGTATCTCTAACGGCTCTTGCTCAATGGTGATACCAAATTTTTGGTAAACGGTGTCAATGATTTTTTGGCGAGCTTGCGCTAGATCTTCATAGCTCTGTGCCGACTCATTAATAAGGACTAGCGCGTTTTTGTCGTGGACGCGCATACCATAATGAAGCGTACCTTTGAGCCCACATTGATCAATTAGCCAGCCAGTTGGAATTTTGTATGTACCATGCGACATATCATAATGCGGGATATCAGGATACTTCTGCTGCAATTTAGATAATTTATCAGCCGAAATAATAGCGTTCTTGAAGAACGAACCAGTGTTTGGGCGAGCTTTCGGGTCAGGCAACTTATCAAAGCGAATCTTCATCACAACTTCGCGTAATGTTTGCGGTGAATAATCGTGAATATTGTGCTCGTCTAAATAACGCTGAATCGCTGCATAAAACGGCGGTCGAGATTGATGCCGCGACAAGTTAAACGTTACTGATGTTATAATATAGCGCCCCGCCCAATGACCGCGAAAAATACTATGACGATACGCAAAGTCACACTCAGCATTGCTAATAGTTACAAATTGGTTATCACGCGTATCGTAGGCATTGACCGAGACAATCGTTGAAGCAGCCTCTTGTCCATAAGCGCCAATATTCTGTACAGGCGCCGCACCGACCGTACCAGGAATCGCCGACAAGCATTCCACGCCGCTGAGATTCATCTCGACCGTCCGCCGTACGAAGTCATCCCAAACCTCGCCAGCACCAGCTACAATCGTCACTAAATCGTCAGTTTCGTCAACAACTTCAAAACCTGGGATGCGATTGAGTATAATAAGTCCGTCGAAGCCCTCGTCGTGCGCTAACGTATTACTGCCGCCGCCGAGAACGTATATATCCAGATTGTGCTCATGAGCATAGCGTACTGCTTCGGCGATATCGGTGCGAGTTCTAGCCTCGACAACTTGCCGAGCCACGCCGCCGAGCTGCATAGTTGTAAGCTTTTTGAGAGAGATATCCTGCTGTATGTTCATAGTTTGATTATACAATATGTGATATAATTGCAATAGGCGCCCGTAGCTCAGCGGATTAGAGTACTTGGCTTCGAACCAAGGGGTCGCAGGTTCGAATCCTGCCGGGCGTACCAAACGTGCCCCGTTAGCTCAACTGGATAGAGCGTTGGTTTCCGGTACCAAAGGTTGCAGGTTCGATTCCTGTGCGGGGTACCAAAGATAGCAGCAATGACAGCTGTCTATTTTTTTGATCGATTGATTCGTTATTTGACTTTCCATATCGCCTATGCTTAAATTGAAGTATTGTATTCTGAGGAGAGGAATATGGAAAATCAACAAGCGAACCATAGAAAAATAAAAGTTGTTATCGGGATATTGGCCATTGTACTAGCAGCAGTTTTGTTGTACTGGCTGTTTACCAGTTTGATTAGCATGAATCATCATAATCAGACAAATCAAGGACCTAGCCATAGTACTACTTCTCAAGTAGACGACGAAAATAGCAAGCCGCAGCGACCAGATTCGGATTCAGAACCAAGCTCAAACCCGGACGGCAAGAACGAGACTAGCCAGACCAAGACTGACGAGTCCACGAACAGTTCGCCTAGTGATTCTACCAAGACGGCTGGAAATGGCGTCTCGGTTGTTGGAAATCACAATGCTTATCATTACCGCCAAATAGCGTCGCCGGGCAGGCCGTCAATTCACAATGCTGCTAACCATAAACCTGCGAATACTCCGTCCACTAAGCCCAACAATAACAAACCGACTACACCGCCCAATCCGTCCAAGCCGCCTAAGCCAACACCCGAGCCAGCGCAGGCAGCTGTAAAAATCGTCGGCGCCGCAGAAGTCGGTTCGACGCTGATTGCGCAGATAGACGATCCCGACGGGTTGAAAGACGGCGGCATACGATATTATCAATGGTTTGCCGACGGCGCGGCTATTCCTGGCGCCAGCTATTTCTCGTACAAGTTGACACCAGCCAAAGTGGGTAAAAAAATCACTGTCAAAACAACTCATGCTAACAACAAAAACGTAATGAAAGATTTAATTAGCTCAGCTACAGCAGCTGTCGGCAACGCCGCATCAAATAATAACCATGGTAGCGTCACCATCGACGGAATAAACCGAGTCGGACAGGTATTTACTGCCCGTATTACCGATGCCGACGGCAACCC
>CAUSEX010000037.1:0-5958 GCA_963531145.1 uncultured Candidatus Saccharibacteria bacterium | reverse complement strand
AATGTATCAGTGGTTAATCTAATTTTGCAATGCTTTGCTCATATCTTGACGATTATTGCTATTGGCGCGGTGGCTTGGCGTATTAAAAAAGCGGTATCAATCAAACAGGCCGGCGTACAGCGGTTGATTGAGTGGCGCGATATCGGTATGGCAATCGTTGGCGCGGTGGCTTACATTGCTTTGACAGTGAGCTTATCATTTGTTGCGCAAGCCATTATACCAGGATTTAACCCAAACCAAGCTCAGGATGTCGGGGTATCAGATAGGCTGTTTTCGTTAGATCTAGCGATAGCTTTCGTGGTGCTGGTGATAGTGGTGCCATTATGCGAGGAGTTAATTTTTCGCGGTATACTGTATGGCAAACTGCGTTCGGCGAAGCTGCCAGTAGCAGCTAGCGTGTTTTTTGTCAGTTTGCTTTTTGGGGTAGCGCACGGGCAGTGGAATGTTGGTATTGATACGTTTGCGCTGAGTTTGGTGCTTTGTACGCTGCGCGAATATACTGGATCGATTTGGTCTGGCTTTTTGCTGCACGCAATCAAGAATAGCGTGGCTTTTTATGCGGTTTATGTTGCGGCGGCGTTTTGGTAATTTGTTGATATGCGTGATTCACGGTAAAATGAGGATATTATGAGACTAAGTAAGAATTTTACTCGAACTATCAAGCAGGCGCCAGCTGACGAGGTGGCGCGTAATGCCCAGCTGCTGATTCGCGCTGGCTACGTGCATAAAACGATGGCGGGCGTTTATTCATACTTGCCACTGGGACTAAAGGTGGTTGAGAACATCAAGCAAATTGTCCGCGAAGAGATGAATAAAATTGACAGCCAAGAATTGGTGATGAGCACACTGCAGCGCAAAGAAACATGGCAAGAGACTGGCCGCTGGAGCGACGAGTTAGTCGATGTGTGGTTCAAATCGAAACTGCAAGACGGCACTGATGTTGGCTTTGGCTGGACGCACGAAGAGCCGATTGTTGATCTATTGCGCAATTATCTAAAGAGTTATAAAGATTTGCCGATTAGTATTTACCAGTTCCAGAACAAGCTGCGCAACGAGCTGCGCGCCAAAAGCGGTATTATGCGCGGCCGCGAGTTTGTTATGAAAGATATGTACTCGGTACATGCCAGCAAAGAAGACTTGGATAAGTATTATAACGCCGCGATTGAGGCTTATAAGCGCTGCTATGACCGCTTTGGTATCGGTGATGAAACATATGTAACGTTTGCCTCGGGCGGAGCTTTCACTAAATTTAGCCACGAATTTCAGACGATTTGTGACGCTGGCGAGGATTATATTTATCTGCACCGCGGCAAAAATATTGCTGTGAACGAAGAGGTTTTGGATGAAGCCGTCAAGGAGCTGGGCATTGACCGCAGCGAGCTAGAACGGGTCAAAACTGCCGAGGTTGGCAACATCTTTAACTTTGGTACGCAAAAGTCCGAGGAAATGCGCTTGGTCTTTACTGACGCTGAGGGTGTAGAGCAGTACGCTTACATGGGCAGCTACGGTATCGGTATCACCCGGGTGATGGGCGTGATTGTTGAGAAATTTGCTGACGACAAGGGGCTGGTTTGGCCGGAAAATATTGCACCCGCTAAAGTGTATCTGGTACAAATTGGCAGCCAGTCGCGCGCTACGGCTGACGAACTCTATCAGAAGTTGCAATCTGCCGGAATCGAAACTATCTATGACGATCGCGACGAGCGTCCAGGGGTTAAATTTGCTGATGCCGAACTGCTGGGCATTCCGTATCGGGTGACGGTCAGCGATCGCTTACTTGATGATGGTAAATGGGAGGTGTCAACGCGCCAGACTGGCGAACAACGACTCTTGACGGCAGATGAGTTGCTTGCTACACTGAACTAATCTGAGTATTTTGTATTGGAGGGCTGGGGGTTTCTCTAGACAGAGGAAGTTTCGGGCGGTATAACGAAAGGAGTAAAACTCATGAAAAAAGCATATCAGATCACCGAGGATGGAAGAAAAGAGCTTGAAGAAGAGCTAGCTGCCTTGAAGGGTCGCCGCGGCGAGATTGCCGAGAAAATCGCTGAAGCGCGCGGTTATGGCGATCTGAGCGAGAATGCCGAGTATGATCAGGCGCGCGAAGAGCAAGGCCTAGTCGAGACGCGTATTGCCGAGATTGAGGATATTTTGCAGAACGCCGAGGATATCAAGGGCGGCACCACTCACAAAGTTAGTTTGGGCAGCCGAGTGACGCTTGAATCTAGCGGTAAAATATTTGAATATACGGTTGTTGGCCCGGTTGAAGCCGATCCGCTAAATGGCAAGATTAGCGACGAATCGCCGCTGGGTGTGGCGCTGATTGATAAGGTAGTGGGCGATACAGCCACTATTAACACGCCCAAAGGCGAAACCGTCTACGTGATTAAAGCAATTTCGTAGCTACTAACAGGGGTGTGCTATAATAAATAATTATGGCTACACTGCAAGATTATCGAAACGAACGTCTGCGAAAATTAGAAACCCTGCGTGAATTGGGCGTTGATCCGTATCCAGCGCGGTCGGAGCGGACGCATGGTTGCGGCGAGGTTTTGGCGCGGTATGATGAGCTGGCAGGCCGGGAAGTGGTTGTGGCGGGACGTATCGTTTCAATCCGCAGTTTTGGTAAGCTGGCGTTCATCAAACTGCGCGACGGGAGCGGTGAGGTGCAGCTATATTTGCAGCGCGATGATGTGGCAGAATTGGACGCTAGCCGCGGCGTATTGGGCATGAAACAGCTGAAGCTTCTGGATACGGGTGAGTTTGTCGAGGCACGCGGGGTGATGACGACGACGCAGACTGGCGAAAAGTCGGTTGGCGTGCATGAGCTAAGGCTGCTAACTAAGTCGCTACGGCCGATGCCCGAAAAGCTCGAGAACAAAGAAGAGCGATTTCGCCGCCGTTATGTTGATATGAACGTCAATCCAGAGGTGCGCGAGCGGTTTGTTCGCCGCAGCAAGTTTTGGCAGGCAACGCGTGATTATCTAAACCAGCACGGCTTTACTGAGGTGAATGTGCCGGTATTGGAACACACCACTGGCGGCGCTGACGCTAATCCATTTGTGACGCATATGGACGCGCTGGACGACCAGCAGTTTTACTTGCGCATTTCTCACGAGTTGCCGTTGAAGCGGTTGGTTGGCGCTGGCTTTGAAAAGGTATATGACCTCGGGCCGCGTTTTCGCAATGAGAATTATTCCGATGAGCATTTGCCAGAGCATATCGCCATGGAGTGGTACGCTGCGTATTGGGATTGGCGAGCTGGTATGCGCTTCATGGAGGATATGTATAAATATGTATTGCAGGAAACGTTTGGCACGCTGCAGTTCCAGCTAGGCCGGTTCACGGTGGATATGAGCGGCGAGTGGGAAGTTTGGGATTATGCCGAGGTGATCAACAAGCACTATGGAATTGATGTGTATAATACAACGATTGAAGAGGTAGCTGCCAAGTTGAAAGAACATGGCTTGGAAGTGGAGAAGACCGATTCCATTCCGCGCAGTATCGATAAATTATGGAAGAATATTCGTAAAGATGTGGCGGGGCCGGTGTGGTTGGTGAATACGCCGAAGTTCATCAGTCCGCTATCCAAGACCAACCCCGACAATCCGCAGACGGTGGAGCGTTTCCAGCCAATTATTGCCGGGTCAGAGCTGGGCAATGGTTTTTCCGAGCTGAATGACCCGATTGATCAGCTGAATCGTTTTGTTGAGCAGCAACAGATGCGCGATGCCGGCGACGAAGAAGCGATGATGCTGGATATCGACTTCGTGGAGATGTTGGAGTACGGTATGCCGCCAGCTTGCGGCTGGGGTTACTCTGAGCGGGTATTTTGGATTTTTGAAGGCGTAACTGCCCGCGAGGGCGTACCGTTCCCACAGCTGCGTCATGAGATTGATGAAACGACGCGGGCGATATATCCAGAAGTGAAGTTATAGCTTTTGAGCTGTCGAGGCTATCGGTATCTTGGCTTAGGCGGCCATTTTCTCGCTATCCTCAGCTAGTTCGCCGAGCAAGATATCGATTTCGTCAGACACGATGTCTGCAAAGTCTGGTACATTGGCGCGTACCCAATCGACGATAGTCTCGTCGCTGGCTTCTTGCATGTGTGATAGTTCTTCGGCTTGCTCTGGCGATAGCTCGAGGACGATTTCGTTGATAACGCGTTCCTCTAGCGTCGAGTCAAAATGGTCGGCAAGCGATTGGAAATCTTCGTCTGATAGATTGATTCCTAAATCTGCGAGGAGGCTGCGGCTTAAAATTGGCATAATGTTATCCTTTCTTTTTCTATCTTATTTTTTAGACAAATGTCTCGTTGACACGCTGGCTTTTGGCTTGCTTAGATGCTTCGGCTTTCTTTTTTGCAGCGGCTTCTGCTCGCGCTCTGTTCTCGAGCTCTTTTGCGGCGTTTTCGGCATTAACTTTAGCTTGACTCAGTTCTTGTGCTAGCTGTCCTTGCCGCTTCCACAACTCATGTAAGCGTTGTCGGTGATTGGCGATTGTTTGCTCCATCTCTGCCTGCTGATTTTCTGCTTTGACAAGTTCGTTCATGGCTGCGAATTTATTGGCGTTATCATCAGATAACGATTCGGCTTTTTCTCGAAGTTTAGCGACATTTTCTTTGACTGTGACGAGGTTCGCCTCCATGTCGGCTATCTCTCCAGCTTGCTTGCGCGTGTTTTCTAGATCAACCCTGGTCTGGCCAAGCTCTTGGCCAAGCATTTCAACTCGATTTTGCGCGTCAGCAGAAGCTCGCTCAGCGTATCGTGCTTGCCAGCTAGCCTCTTGTGAGTTTTTGTTGGCTTCGACGGCGTTCAGAAGGGCGCTAGCGATGCGGCGGCGTTGATTTTCTGGTATAGAGTTGACGTGCTCTTTGGCAGCTTTACGAGCCTCAAGCCAGCCTGCGCCTTGTTCGCGTAATTCTCTACGAGTTTCTTTGCGAGCAAGAGCCTCACGTCGACGTTTTGAGAATTCGGCAATAGTGGCCTCGCGGCGTGCTTCGTAGGCGTTTTTGACGGTTTCTAGGCGTCCGCTCATCCGATTCTGCCGTCTTTCGAGATTTGCTTTGCGTTTGTTCAGGCGAGCTTCAGCTTTTTGAAGCTTTCTCATGCGGAATTTTTTAAGCGGGTGGTTGTAGCTGAGATGAGCGACCTCGTCGAGCTTTGCCTTGCGCCGGTCATACGAACTCTTGGCTAGGCCGTACATAAATTTGTCTTTAAGTAGGCCTGGTTGCTCCTTAGCATTATTCCAGCCCGCTGCAATTCTTTCCTTGCCCCACTGTAGCGTATTACCAGCACCTTTTATCGTTCGACTAACAAGATAGCGATTGCCTAAAACTTCAGCATCGGTACGCAGAGTCTCGTTAGCCTGCACTTCGGCAGCATCCTCGACACTTTCTTGGCCGGGCTTGACGTCTTCGTATTCGGTGCTATCATATTCGGCGCCGCTTTCTTGATCGGATTCAGGGGTCGTCTCATCGCCTTCAGGCGGCACTTCTATGTAATCTGGTATACCATTCTCATCAGTATGTACGACAGATCCGTTATCTAATGTAAAATCCTTACTTTGTTCTCCTACTGGCGGTGGTGGACTTCCAGTTCTCTCTAATGATCTCGCGGGCATTTTGTTATTCCTTTTTATTTTTGTCTGACTTTCTATACAATTTATAGCAAAAAATCACGCTTATGTCAATATTTTTAGCGTAAAATAGGCAAAAATAGCTGAGATTTTTGCCGAGACGGCTGCAAATGCTATACTATTAAATATTATGGAATGGTGGCAGGCTATCATATTAGGTATTGTCGAGGGAGTAACGGAGTTTTTGCCAGTGTCGTCGACCGGGCATTTGACGATTGTCGAGAAGTTGATGGGTATGCGGATCAACGACCCGAGTTTGACGGCTTTTACGGCTATTATTCAGATTGGGGCTATCGCTGCAGCAATAATTTATTTCCGAGC
>CAUSEX010000036.1:0-6995 GCA_963531145.1 uncultured Candidatus Saccharibacteria bacterium | reverse complement strand
AGACTCTAACTCCTGGCCTCTTCCATGGCAAGGAAGCGCTCTAACAACTGAGCTAAACCCGCATAACGTCTGCTGCGTATCTCGCCGGCAAATCGCCATAATTTTGCGAACTCGCCTACGATGTGCGATGCAACAGCCAATCTTTCGATTACATAGTAAGTATAGCAAACAAACCCGCTCATTTCAATAATCTTCTCACCAATTTCTCTTCGTATGATCTGGCGTGGCGTCTTTGTAATCTTCCAAGTGCTGGTTTCTTTCCTGGGATTTGCGCTGTTCATTGTAGGCGTCGATGAATCGCTTGTCCAATTCTTTGAGCTTGCTGTCGGTGCTGCCCGTGTCAACTTTTTCTTTATCACCAGGGTTGGTGACTGAAATGCCCTGGTCGCCGTTTCTGAGCTGTTTTATCTGTGCCAATTTTTGCCGGATTCGCTGTTCAATAACGATTGCCGTTTTGCCGTCGTCGTTGCTCGCGTCAACTGTCCGGCTGGCAAATTGCACGCTGCAACTATCCTCGCCGTCGTGCAGTACGGCGTTTGCTTCGTCGTAGCGGATGATTGCCTGGTCGTAGCGTTTTTCGCTGGCGAGGGCGTCTGCTTGCGCCTCAATTGATAGCGCCAAATTGATGCGGACAGAGCATTCGTGAGTTTTCGGCGCTTTTTGCAAGGCTTGTCGGAATTGTTTTTCTGCCGAGTCGTAGCGGGCTTGCTTATATAGAGCATTCCCGTCGTTAAAAAATACTTTATAAGATTCAAATAAATTCATGGCATAAATCGGTGATAAGCGGAAGGAAGCCTGGCTGTTGTCGCCGTTTTTATAAGCGGCGTACGCTGCTAGCGACAGCAGAGGAAAACTCGTTAATTTAATAGCAATCAGCAGAATCACCGCGCAAGCAGGGAACGAATAACGGAGCAGTTTCTGGCGTTTTTCTAGGCGGATTTTTTCAAAATCTAGTTTTTTCAGGTCAAATGGACGATTCTTACTCACGATTTTCCCCCTCCGACGGCGTTATATTCTGAAGTTTGCATAGAGGCAAATATATGGTTCTGATTTCAAAGGCCAGCAGAATAGCAGCCGCAAATATTGCTATCCAATATATATCGTTGTAGCCGTCAAACGAGTGGCTGCTGCTAACGGCTTTATCGACGGAACCGTTCTTGACGACGGCGTCGATGGAATCTGGGGTTTGCCGATGCGTGTACGGTAAACCTGCTTGGCTAGCGATGTTTTTAAGGTTTGTCTCGTCGATTTTTGATACGGCATATTTCAAATCTGGCCCGCGCAAATAAAAACCGTCAAAGCCGTCGCTGTAACTTGGCGTTTTCATTTTTCCGCCGTTGGCGGTGCCGTAGCCCATAATCGCGCCGCCGCCCAGTAGGGGTTTTAAGCTGGCGAATGACTTTGGCGAGGCATCGCTGGTTTGTTCGCCGTCGCCCAGGTAAAATAGCAGCGAGGTGCGCTCGGGGTTTTTATGTTTGGTGCGAGTAATTTCCGAGGCGATGGTGTCAATCGGTGTATCAATTGAGCTGCCCATGGCATAGCTTTCGCTGATGATATTTACTGTGTCAACTGCCGATTCAAACATTCTGACATCTGTCGATAACGGCGAATTGACGAAAGTTTTATTATTGAAAGTTATTAGGCTAAATCGCGCGCCGACCAGCTTTTTGGCAATTTCTTTGGCGTCGCGGCGCATGCCGTTGATTCGCGGCTGGCCGTTATCATAATCCTCGGCAGCAGAACTCATAGTTGTATCTATTACAACATAAACATCGATTAGCGGCGCGCCCCATTCTTTCACTTCGCCAGGAACAGCTGGGCGAAAACAAGCGGTAATGATGAGCAAGACAATACAGAACCGCCGCAGCCACGATTGCCGGTTAGATATTGGTTTGGAGAAAATCCTCCAGCCGGTAAAAATTGCAGCAACTACCAGAATTATCAGCAGCAGATACCACGGCAAAATCGGTTGCACTATCATATGCGAAGCCTCCAATCGATAATAATAAGGGAAATTATGATAATAAGCATGCCGTATAGCAACAATTGCGGCTGATCAGTGCGAGTAACGCGCGGCGTGCCTTTGAGGCGGGAGGCGTCTTGGGCGGCGATTTTTTGGACAATATTTGGAATTGTGTTTTTGTCACGCAGTGCGTAGTAATCGCCGCTGGTTGCCAGCATGGTTCGCTTCAATTCTGCCGCTTCGGCCTCGCGGTTTTTATTACTATTCGGGTAAATAGCGTATACGCGGATGTCTTTTTGTTTGGCTAATTCTGCTGCCTCGGGTAGGGAAATTATCGGCGTGCCAGCTAATTGGTTGTCGGTTCCTAGAATGATGCTCCGGGAGCGTTTGCTGTCCAACTTGTCGAAGCGGCTGATACAGCTCGCTAGTCCATCGCCGATCAGCGACGAGCCTTGTCCGTTCGAGACTACCGTGCCAGACAGGATGTCAAAATATTCTAATGTTCCAGGCGGCGTCAGCGCTTTTTCGATTAGCGCTAATTTACTATCGATGAGGCTGGCGTCGTCCGTCAAAGGAAATATCACTGCCGGCGAGCGGTCAAACAGTACCAAACCGAGCCGTTCTCCGTCAAATTTTCGCGCCAATGTGCGGTAAGTTTTAATAATCTCTACGTCATATTCATACATCGACCGCGACACATCAAGGCATAACACGATGTCGCGATTTTTCACCTCGGGAGAAACGACGGCTACCGACGACGGGCGACCAGCTAGGATAATCATCATAACCAGCAGGAGCGCGTGCAGTCCCAGTACAACCGATAATAGTCTTTTGTACCGTTTGACCTGCTGAATATAGAGCGGGAAAGCGCGCAGCCGCGATGTATTAGCGATAGGGAGTTTTTGCCTAGGCGCGTCATGGCGTTTCGATTGGCTGTATCGGCGGAGTATAATCGGCGCTGCAAACCACAACAGGGCGATAATTATAATTAACGCCAGCGACAATTGCCAAAAAGCTAATTCCATGCTGCTACCGTCTTTCTGGCTAGCGCCGCTGCCTCGGCAACGCTGCCTTGTTCAACTGCGGTAAATTCAGGGATATAGAATTGTTTGATGGCGGCCGCCAATGTTTTATAACGAGTCTTTTCTAGATCTCGCAGCGTCAACGTGTCAACGCGGTGGCCGTTTATCTCGACGACGAACATGCGAAGAGTTTGGCTTAATTTCTGGTGGGCTTTGCGCGAGGATAGCTTTCCGGCGGTGTGATTTTGTTCAATTTCATCAATTAGCCGTTGGTACTTCTGCTTCAAATCAGCCAAATCTGGCGGCGTGTACGGTTTTGGTTTGAGCGTAGCCAGGCTGCGGTGAGAGCGGCGGCGAGTCGAGTAAAACACAAATCCGTACCATAAAATAATCGCGCCTAAAAGCAAGCAGCCGATAACCAGCCACAGCGGGTCATAATCTACCCATTCGCGAAGCTCAGTGCCAGCGTGCATGTTTTTGCCTTTCTAGCAGTGAAAAGAAACTGCCGACGACGTCCTCTTCTCCGGAGATTCGCTCGCTGATGACGCCCAAACGCTCCAGGGCAGTGGAATATTCGCGGTAGTACGATTGCTGCTCGCGGTCGAAATCAGCCTGCAGTTTCGTTTGTTTGCGAATAAAATAAGGCAGCTCGTCCAAATCGTCAATATCATAAAAATCGCGGTTTCCGTCAAGTCCTGAAGCGTCATTGACAGTTATCCATAATATCTCGTGCTGGGCGCGCAGCCGACGGATAATATGCTGGTGCTCGCCAGTCAGTTCATCGTCGTTGGCGACCACCACCAGCATCATCTTGCGCCGTAAATTGCGTGCAATATATTCAAGCTGATTCACAATATTGCTCGACGCTGCTGCTAGCTGAGTACTCTTTTCAATGTGCCGCAGTAGCAGCTCAATATGCCGGTCGTCGCCTTTGAAAGGGATGTAAGCGTTATTTTTGGCGTCGCCGGATACCAGTCCGATCAAGTCGCCGTGCCGTAATACGATGTAGCCTAAGACTCCGGCAGCCATGATACTGATGTCGCGCTTATTGCTGCCGCTTTTACTGGTCGCTGCCATGTGGCGGCCAGTGTCGACTACTAGTAAAATATTATGTTTGCGGATTGCTTGGTAGCGCCGGATTCGAATACCGCTGCTGCGAGCAGTCGCTTTCCAGTCGATATCTTTTACATCGTCGCCAGGAATGTATTCGCGCAGATCATCGAAATCGAGACTGCGCCCCTTGAAAACCGAGCCGTATTGACCGTCCAGCAAACTCCGCACCTTTTCATGGGCGTAGAGATCCATCTTGGCTTTGACTTTGGCGAAGAGACTTGGCATATTACGGCACAGGAACAGCGTTAAATATCGAATCAATGATAACTTCCGGATGAACTTGGTCGGCGATGGCTTCAAAATTGAGGATAATGCGGTGGCGCAATACGCTGTGGCGTAATTGTTTGACGTCCTCTGGAATAACGTAATTTCGGCCGTTAATCAGCGCGAGGGCTTTGGCGACTTGCTGGAAAGCGATACTGGCGCGCGGGCTGGCACCGTATTGGACGTAGCGCGCCGTTTCGCTTGGTATGATTGAGGCCGGATTGCGCGTTGCTGAGACAATTTTCACGATATAATTCTTAATAGTGTCGTCAATGTATACTTTTTGCGCCAACTTTTGCAGTGTCTCGACTGCCGCCAGCTCGATATTCGGCGTATTGCTATTATTCGGTGCCTCGCTTAACTTGCCCGATTCTATGCGTTTTAAAATCTCTAATTCCTCGTCCGGAGCAGGGTAGGACAAAACCTCTTTCAACAAAAAGCGATCCAACTGCGCCTCTGGCAGCTCGTAAGTTCCTTCCTGCTCAATCGGGTTCTGGGTAGCTAGCACGATGAAAGGCTTCGGTAGATCGTAGCGTTGTCCGCCGATGCTGGTCTGCTTTTCCTGCATCGCCTCCAGCATGGCGCTTTGGGTTTTGGCGCTGGAGCGGTTGATCTCGTCCAGCAGTACGAAATTGGCGTGCACTGGGCCTAGCTCGGTGCGGAATTCGCCCTTGTTATAATCGTAAATCTGCGTACCGATGATGTCGCTTGGTAGCAAGTCCGGCGTGCATTGAATACGCTTGAACGAACCTTGCACGCTGGCGGCTAGCGTCTGCACGGCTGTCGTCTTGGCGAGTCCTGGTACGCTTTCTAGCAGAATATGCCCGCCAGTCATCAAGCTAACCATCAACGCTGTCCGCAAGTTTTCTTGTCCGACCACTCGCGACGAGAAAGCATCGAAAACAGTCTGGATATTTTGGTTAGCTGCGGTCAGCTCGTCGTCGCTAATCGGCGCAGCGGCAGGTTGAAATTGCGCTGCTGGCTGTGCGGCGGACTGGGATTGTGTTGCTAGTGTGGTTGCAGGCTGAGATTCTGCTGCTGGCTCGGTTGCTGGTTGAGGTTGCGCTTCTGGCATAGCTGCGGACACGCTATTGTCCGCCAGCGAATCCGACTGAGCTGGCGCTGGTTCTTGGTCTGCTGATATAAACGGATTTGGATTCATAATAATTATTCCTTTCTATGTCCAATATTGCGAAATATTCGTTACCAACAAGCGGCACTCTTCCGGAGTGTAGCTATCCTTTTGCTCAAAATAATGCTCTGCCGGAAACATATGAGTCATGACATCCAGGGCGACGTCTTTATCAGTTTGCAGGTGAAAATAATCTGCCGCCGTACTATCGACGTTGCCACCCAGCCCATATAAGGCCCTGTAGCGCACGCTCTTCAAATATTCCAGAGCCATCGCAATTTCTATCCGGTCTTCGACGATGTCGCCAGTCAGCAGCAACACTCTACCATTGAGCCCTTCCTTAGAAAATGTCCCGTATTGATCGAGAATACGGTTCAATTCAGAAAACGCCTGGCGCTTCATATCTTCCAGTACCGAGCGGGATTCTAGCTCAATGCCGTCGCGCTGCGGTTTTTCCAGATCAGGGTTCCACGTAAACATGCCTGCCGGGTCAATCAGCCCAACTACTCGCGGATCGCCAGGGATGATGATCCGCTTACTAAGCAAAGGAAACACCCAAGCATTGATCTCGCTCGCCAAACCAATGCAAGCTGTCAGCGCATCTTCTTTCAGCGCGACAACAACCGCTTCCTGGCCCTTTAAATCGCTCACGCGCCCCGCCAAAGTCCGCCCCAGCTCAATCCTATTGATATAGTACATACTGGTTATGATTATGCCTGAAAGCGCGGGAGAATGCAATTGCGGCGGATACTCGTCTGTTTCAGATTGCAGTAAACTAGCCTATATTCATTAAGTGTATGATTTTAATCCCGCCGCTCTACCGCGATTGTGCACTGCGCCATCAACGCCACCGCCGCGCCGAGTGCTGCAAGTGTCGGTAGCAGCAAGGCGCCGACCACGCCGGCAGTGACTGGGAATTCCATGATGCTTTCGCCTTTTTCGTTCTTGATGATGACACGACGGACGTTACCTTCTTTGATAAGTTGCTTGACCTTCTCGACAACTTGATCGCCGTTAACGCTAAATTCTTCGGTGCGGTTTTGTTCGCTCATGGTTGCTCCTTATTTCTTATTCCCGCGAATCGCGTCAATCAATTCAATTGGGAAGAGCATCATCGTCTTTTGTGACGGCTCGGTGGAGATACGCTCTAGCGTATTCAGTGTACGTAGGTTAATCGCCCCTTGGGTTTTCGCCAGGATCTCCGCCGCCTGCGCCAGCGTTTCGGCGGCAGCTTTTTCGCCGTCGGCATTGATGATGTTGGCGCGGCGTTCGCGCTCAGCTTCGGCTTGCTTGGCCATGGCACGCTTCATGTCGCCAGGTAGTTCGATATTCTGAATCTTGACATTCTCGACATCGATGCCCCATTTGTCGGTCTCGGCATCAACAATCTCCTTGATCTGCTGCGAAATTTCCTCGCGCTTGGCGAGCAGGTCATCCATATCTACGTTACCGGTGACGTCGCGCAGGGCAGCCTGGGCAAATTGGCTGGTGGCGTAAATGT
>CAUSEX010000035.1:0-7287 GCA_963531145.1 uncultured Candidatus Saccharibacteria bacterium | reverse complement strand
TGGTCGAGGCTAAGTTGGTTAATGATTTGGCGGATATTTACCGGTTGACGAAAGACGATTTATTGCAGTTGGAACGTTTCGCTGAGATTTCCGCGCAAAAGCTCATCGATGCCATTGCTGCCAAAAAACAGCCAGCGTTGGAGCGATTTTTGTTCGGCCTTGGCATTCGGCATGTTGGCTCGCAGACAGCGATTGATCTCGCCAATAAGTTTGAGAGTATCGAAAAGATAATGACGGCGACCATTGATGAACTGCGCGAAGTAGACGGTGTGGGCGAAATTGTTGCCGAGTCAATCGTGGCGTGGTTCGCTGATGAAGACAATATGACGCTGCTCGAAAAATTTGCTGACTTGGGTGTGGCGCCGCAGTTTAGCCAAAAATCCGACCGACTAGCTGGTCAAAGTTTCGTCATCACTGGCACTTTGCAATCGATGGGGCGCGACGCTGCTGCTGAAAAAATCCGCGAACTCGGCGGCACCTTCCAAACTGCTGTTGCAAAAGATACAACATATCTGGTAGCCGGCGGTAAAGTTGGCGCTAGCAAGCTGAAAAAAGCCGAACAATACGGCACGAAAATTATTGACGAACAAGCATTATTAGAGCTTATACGATAACGGAGGTAATGGCCATGACACAGCAATCACATCGCGCCCTTGCTATCAAACCCGCCGACACGGTTGTGTTTACCGCCATGTCCAAGAAATATTTTTACATGAGATTTTTTGTAACGAAATTTGCACTTGATCAGGGCGTTGTGCCAATCAATCCGTTTACCAGCTTTGACTATTTTTTGCTTGACGCGGTAGAGCGTGACACGGTGCGACGCGCCAATAATACGCTGGTGGTGCGCGCTGATGAGCTGTGGGTATTTGGCGATATTGCTGATGGCGTGCGGGCGGAAGTAGTCCAAGCCTGGCAGCAACATAAAACTGTCCGATTTTTTGCGTTTCGCGATGACAAACATATTTACGAAGTCGCGATTAATGATGTAGTGTATGAAGATGGCGTCGAGTTCCTAATTCATATAGGAGAATAAGATGAAGAATGATGCCGCCAACCTAAAAACTATCAGAGTCATTCGCCAGAATCATAGGTTTGCGGTTAGTGAAGTAGATTGGCTTGGCGAGCGTGTGTTTTGCAAGCAGTCGCAGCCCGGGGTGACTGGCAAAGATGAAATATTGCGCGAAGCAAATGGTCTGCGAACTTTTGATAAATTGACTCGTAATTTTAACGATATACCATTTTCTGTGCCAAAATTGCTGTATCATGACGATGTGAAAATCTTAACGCAATTTATTGATGGATGGACGCCAGAGCTAGCCGACGTGTCTGACGACTTTTTTGTACAAAGCTTCGTGCAAATGGATCACTATTTTCGCAATCAGAAACGCCGTTGCTCGCGCTGGTCGCGACAAAATAAAGACGGAGAATATATTTGGCAGAAGCTAGAACGAATTATTTCCGGGTTTAATTTAGAAGTGATACCGCCGGAAATATTTCGGGCTAGTTTGGAGTTCTTGCGTGATAATCATAGCTTGTGCGAAGCTCGACCGATGCATGCGGATTTTACCGAAAATAATCTATTGTACGACGGTGATAGATATTGGTTAGTTGACTTCGAGAGTTTTCGTGGTGATTGGCCGCGCTGGTACGATGTGGTTAATTTTACTTACAACCGCGAAATGGAACGCCCCGAAACCGCCGAGCGTATGCGTAATATTCGGCGCCTGGTCATTGAACAGCTGGGCGAGGAGCCGACTACTCAGCGAGAAATCGCTTGTATCAAGATCGTACGCGGTTTATCGTTAATTATTGAACACATGACTCTCGGCGGGCGTAATCACGCAGCGATAGTTCCACTCGACAACGCGTTGCGCCAGAGGATTATAACTTCTTTTACGAAGCTTTTGCCAGCTAGATGATAAAATAGGATTATGAAAAAGCATAAAATATTCTGTTCGTATGCTTTTACTGGCGAGGACAAACTGAAAGTTGAAGCGCGCATGCGCCGAGTGGTTGATTTGATTGAGAACTGCGGACATGAGGCCTATTGTAATTTGTTTGATAGCGCGACCGAAAGTTACGGCAATCCGCGTCAGTTCTTACGGAGAGCAATTGATCAAATGAATGAGTGCGACAAAATACTAGCGATTCAAACTTCGCCGCGTCGCAGCGAAGGTATGCTGATAGAAATCGGTGCTGCTATAGCTCGCGATAAGTCAATTCTATTGGCGCAGCATCAGAGCGCTGCGGGCAAATCGTATTTACCAGATCTCGCTAGGCGGACGCAAACCTGGCATAGCGAGAGTGAGCTAGATACTGCTATTATTACCCTGATAAAATCTGAATGCGATTAATCATGGCAGAACCAAAGAAGCTATCTTTCAATGAAACGTTAAAAGCTTTTGACACGGTGGCGATAACGACTTACAAAGCTTCTCCGCTGGCGGCGATTACCAAAATAATCGGTACGATCATCGGTTCGGCTATTCCGTTGGTTATTACTTTTGTGGCCGCGCAAGCGACTACTTATCTGGCGGCCGGCTTCGCTGGTGACGATCAAGCGGGCGCAAGGGCAATTTGGTGTGTAGCAGCGACCGTGTTGCTGGGGGTGCTCATGATGGCGTGGCATAGTTTGCAAAATTACATAGATCAATTCACTTCGTATAAAATTAGCTCGGCTATTAGCGACCAGCTGTACGAGCATTTTGTTAGTATCGATTTTTGGCGTTACGATGACAAGGATACTGCCGATATGTTTGATAAGGCACAAAGTTTTGTCTCGTTTTTTTCGCAGTTTTTCGATGCTATGGCTAGAATAATTGCGTCAATTGTTAGTGTAATAGTAGCGTTAGTCTCGCTATTTTCTGTTAGCTGGTGGATTGGCTTGATATTATTTTTAGCAATTATTCCTAGCGCGATAGTTCAGTTAAAGTTGTCGCGTTTGCAGACAGAGCATTGGCGTAAATATACCGAAGCTCGGCGCCGCAGTAATTCGATTTCTTGGAGTGTGATGCAGCCGCAAAATCTGGCGGAACTGCGTATTTATAACGCAGCGCGCTATATGTTAGATATGCGAGCGAAGTGGCGAGACAAAGACCAACTCGAGCGTATTCAATTTGAGCGCGCTTATATTATCAAACGGTTGGCAGCCGACGTTGTCGAAGCAATAGCTCAGCTAGTTGGGCTGTTGTCGATTGTTCTGCAAATTATCCATCGTGCTCAGCCAATCGGCCAGTTTGTTTTGGTCGAGCAAATGATGTCGCGAGCACTTGGCGATATGGGCAGTTTAATCACGCAGTTCAATAGCATTGATCAGGATATTGCAGCGATGGTCGATTTCCAAAGGTTTATGCGGTTGCCGAGAAACTTGAATGAAGGTCGGAAATTGCTCGAACCGCCGCAGACGATTGAACTGCGGAATGTTTCGTTTCGTTATCCCAAAAACGACAAGCTAGTGTTAAGCGATATTAACATGAAAATTCGCGCTGGCCAACGGATTGCTATTGTCGGCGAAAATGGCGCTGGCAAATCGACGCTTATTAAATTGTTGCTGGGGTTGTATCAGCCGACGCGCGGCCAGGTCTTGCTTGATAACGTGTCGCTGGCGGATATTAATAAGAGCTCGTGGCACAGCTATCTCGGAGTGCTGCAACAAGATTTCATAAAATATCGATTTACAACAGCTTATGAGAACGTTGTGTATGGAGACGTTCAGCGCAGCTATGACGAGCAGCATTATCAAAGATCAATCAAGCAGGCTGAAGCCAACGCTTTCATTGACAAATTGCCCAAGAAGCGCGATACGATTCTCGGGCAATGGTTTGAGCACGATGATGGTACTAACGGCGTTGATTTGTCGGGCGGGCAATGGCAGCGCCTGGCGCTAGCGCGTAATTTTTATCGACAGGCGCCGATTGTTATTCTAGACGAACCAACTAGCGCTATCGATGCCTTGGCAGAATCAAGGATTTTTGCTCGGCTGTTTGGTAAGCATGGTAATACCATTATCGCCATTAGTCATCGCTATACAACTATCAAAAAAGCCGATGTTGTCTATATGATGCAAAACGGCAAGATTGTCGAGCAGGGCAGTGTTGACGAATTAGTAGCTCGCCGGGGTGAATTTTATAAGATGTTCGCTAGCCAAATTGAATAAGCGCTTGCAATTTACTAAACGTTGCGCGATAATATGCTTATGCTGGTACGCAATGGGGCCGCCCTGTTGCGAAAACAAACATCATACCAACGCCGTGCCCCGGGTGGGCGCGTAGCAGCACAAACCGCTACTAGAAATTGTAGCGGTTTTTTGATATTGTAGATGGGGAGAGAACTTTTGGGGCATTAGCTAGTTTGGAGAGTCTTTAGTAGTATGTTGCGCGAGTGCTCTAGCCAAATTTGTAAATGTCTCGTAGAGTAAGCTCTGGGGCATTAGCTCATTTGGGGAGCCTTCAGCAGAAATATTGCGCAAGCGCTCTAGCCAAATCAGCGACTGTCCTGTAGTAGTTTGGGGCATTAGCTCATTTGGCTAGAGCGCTTCGCTGGCAGCGAAGAGGTGACCGGTTCGAATCCGGTATGCTCCACCACGGACCTTTAGCTCAGTTGGCTAGAGCGCACGATTCACATTCGTGAGGTCGCAGGTTCAAGCCCTGCAAGGTCCACCAATTTAGGCGTAAACGGTTTTTGGGAATAGTTATCCTTGTAAACAACTTAGCCACAAGCATGGGGATATAGCTCAGCTGATAGAGCGCAGCATTCGCATTGCTGAGGTCGAGGGTTTGAGTCCCTCTATCTCCACCAAAAATAGTATGAAAACGGCAGCGTAATCATGGACGCTGCCGTTATTTTGACTTTTCAATCCTATGGTGCTTCTGGTGTTTGCTATAATGAGGCAGATGAATATCATAGCGACGATTAATAAAAACACAGCGTTCTTTTACTGGCTGCAAACAGTTTCTAAGTGGGATACATCGTATGCGTTTGAACATCCACTATTCACTTATTATCACCAAGTTATTCAACCTGCCGATAATCTTATTTTGTCGCAAGTACGCACTATTATACAGTCAGATCCTAATCCTTACGATATTTTGCGGAAGTTATATGGCGGAGAATTTGACGATGAAAAATCTCGTTTAATTGCTCATATTTCTTCTCCTCTTGTGGATAGGTTCGACAGTATTTGGCAAGATTGTCATGAGAACCTTGATGCATGGCGTGATGTTATAAATGATTTTTCATATAATGATTTGTATATGCAATTGCAGAAAATAGCTGTTTTTCTAGGTTTGGAAAAGCAGGCTATAAAAGATAACGCCATATTTTTATTGCCGCCCCGCTTAAAAGCAAGCAGTCCTGCTGGACATAAAATTAGTAGTAGCAACTTTATACTCCTGCGACCACCTTATTCATTTAATGACCAGAAAAAAGAGGCTGTCAGAATCGTCATACTTCACGAGTATGCGCATGGACTAATTCAGCAATCAAAATTATTTCAAGAAGCGGGTAGATTATCATATGAGACGCTTATCCTTCCGAAAAAACTTGTGTCTCCGCCTGGCTATACGTGGCGCTCGGTGTATAACGAGCTTTTAGCTTATTGTATCGCTAGCCGCACAATTGGTGGGTATTTAAGTCCTCAACTTACTGGAAGGTCTTGTCCGACTATTGATGATATGCGTCTATCGTTTGAAAGATTGCTTGCCAAGCGAAGACCAACGTCAAATCAGATTATCAATTGGGCAAGTTTGCATATGTTACCAAAACTGACCGACTATATTGAAGAGGGAAAATTGATTTATGCTGCTATATTCGAGCCAGCAATTAAAGTAGTTGACGAACTGCACAAATCTTGACATAATTCAGCCCCTCTGCTATACTCTTCAGAGGTCAATACGTTGCTTTTGCCCCAGGTAAGAGCGTAATGTTGTAAAGATAAAACACCCTAGTTGCACCGATAACGCGCAACTTTTTTGTTGCCAAAAAATCATTAATCAAAGGAGGAAATATGCCCCGCACTAAGCGAGAAGGAGTATTTTATGGCGTCGTGATGGCGTTTACAATGTCGATGTTTATGAATTTGCTGAACACGTTTTTGCATGCTGGCGTGTCAATGCAATCGCTAGGCAGAGCGCTGCTGCTACAGCCAGTAGTTTTTGCGATTGTTATGATCGTTGAGGGTTTGGCTGTATCGAATCTGGCGCAAAAAGCTATGAAGCGTTTTGTCCGCGCCAAGGACAGCACAGAAGCTCATGCACTGGCGCGAACAGTGTGTATGGTGACGGGTATGTCGCTGGCGATGAGCTTGATCGGGCTTGTCTTGGCTGGTACGCCGCTAGCCGAGTTGCTGCTGCGCTTTGCCTCGGCTTGGCCGATGAATTTCTGCGCGGCGTTCTGGTGGCAAATATTAGCTGCTGGGCCGATTGTGCGCATGGCACTGAAGGCAGCGCGGGCGTATCGCTCAGAAAAAATTTCAATGGTTATTGATTAGTTGTGATGTTATTCTTACGCGTAACATTTCCAAATCTTACGCCCATGATTTTCAAATCTTCCACGTATGATACCTGAATCTTCCGCGTGAGATTTTTCCGCCTGGCGCGTATAATAGAAGCATGGGACGAATACCGCTGGCGGAACAGATGCGGCCGCAAACGCTGGATGAGGTGATTGGACAAAGTCATTTGCTGGGCGAGGGCGAGTTGCTGCGGCAGATTGCCCGGCGCGGCGAGCCGGTCAGCTTGATTTTGTGGGGACCGTCAGGGACGGGTAAGACCACCTTGGCACGAATTATCGCCCGCGAAGTCAATGCCGAATTTGTTGAGCTGTCGGCGGTGACTAGCGGCAAAAAAGATGTCGAGCGGGTAATTGAACACGCCAGGCAAAACTGGAATTTAGGATTGAGGACAATCTTGTTTGTCGATGAAATCCATCGCTTTAACAAGGCACAGCAAGATGCGTTTTTGCCCCACGTCGAGAGCGGGCTGATCACCTTGATTGGCGCGACCACTGAGAACCCGAGCTTTGAAGTGATCACTCCGTTACTCAGCCGGACGCGAGTGCTGGTGCTCCGTCAACTGACCAAAGATGAAATTATATTGGTGCTGAAGCGGGCATTGAAGGTTTTGAAACAAACCAAGCGGGTGTCGCCCAAGGCTCTGGACTATTTGGCGGAATTGGCGGACGGCGACGCGCGGGTAGCGTTGGGCAATTTGGAATTGGCGTTGAGCTTTGGCGAGAAAGTCACGCCCGAGGTGGTCAAAGCAGCGGCCCAGCGGCGACTGCCGGGCT
>CAUSEX010000034.1:0-7368 GCA_963531145.1 uncultured Candidatus Saccharibacteria bacterium | reverse complement strand
GTCGTCATCGATGAGGTTTCCGGTTCGAATGTCCCAACTATCAACGCCAGCAGCATCGGCCAGCATGCGGTCGATTAGTTGTTGCTTGCTCATCTCGAGGCTAAAAAACAGTACTGGCAGCTTGGCGATAGTCGCTACATTATAGGCTAAATTAGTCACGAAAGTAGTTTTACCCATAGCTGGCCGCGCTGCTAAGATAAACAAGTCACTGCGCTGCAAACCGGCCGTCATGTTGTCGAGGTCTTGATAGCCGGTGCGAATACCGCGCAGCTGGCCTTTATTGCGATGTAGCTCCTCGATACGCGAAAAGCTCTCGTCTAGGATAGTTTCGATACTGACCAGATCTTGCTTAATCGTTTGGTCAGAAACGTTGAATAGCTCAGCTTCGGCTTTTTCAAGGATTTCTTGGGTTGGTGTTTCTTCGTCGAATCCTAATTCGCTAATTTCGCCGCTAGCTTTGATTAGGCGCCGGCGAACAGCTTTCTGAGCGACAATTTCAGCATAGCTAGCAGCGTGAGCAGCCGTAGGTACATAGTTGGTTAGTTCGGTTAAGTACGTCGAACCGCCAATTGTCTCGAAATTATCCGTCTTCTTGAGTTCCTCGGTTAAAGTCAAGAGATCGACTGGCTTATGCTGCTCGTACAAATGCATCATACTTTTAAAAATCAGCTGGTGCCGTTTGTCGTAAAAATCTTGTGGTTTTACTGTCTCGCTGACATCCGCTAGCACGTCGTCGTCAATCAAAATTGCTCCGAGCAAGCTCATCTCGGCGTCGATACTCTGCGGCGGTATTTTGGCAGCGACTTCTTTTTGCTTGGCCATTACAAATTCACCTCTTCTCCTCCGCCCATAATATCAAGAACGGCGGCGGTTTGGCTATCTTTTGGCGGTTTTGGCTTAGCGCTGATGATAATTTCACGGTCAAGCTTTTGTGCCTGTAGAGCGCCAGCAAGCACTGGCAGCGACTTTTCGATTTGGTTTTTAGCAAATTTCTTACCAGCAAAAATCGTTAACTGCTGATCGTCTAATTCGTAACCGCTTTTCGCGAGATAACTATAGGCACCAGCGGATTTTGCGTGAACAGCCTCGAGAAATTTTGACCATTCAAAATTAACTGTTTGGTTTGGCTGGGCATTTTTCTTCTTTTTTTGCGGAACATCGCTAGCTGGCTGCGGCGCGTAAACGGGTGCTGGTTCATTCACAGTCATTGGTTGCGCTGATTCTGGCTGCACTGGCGTTGACGCCGCAGAAACATCAGAATTAGAAACATTTGTATTAGAACCAAGCGCTATCAGCAATTTGACATACGGCCAAGCGGTTTTCTGATTTGATAATAATTTGTCGGCCAGCGGCAAGCAATTAGATTTATTGATGATGTCGCTACGGATTTCGTGCAGTAATTGCTCGCTGATAGCATTAGCTGGCACGCCTCTATACTCAAGCGCGCGCAAGGTATCGGCGATCGTTTGTAAATCGCCCGCGCAATAAGCCTCTAGCAGCTGTCGAATCTCAGCCGTACTTGCTAAGCCTAGCGAATCTTCGACCATAGCGGCAGTGATTTTCTCGCTGCTTAAATTTCGCATTTGATCTAGCAGGCTAATACTATCGCGGAAACTTCCCTGCCCATAGCGGGCAATTAGCTGCAGGGCGTCGTCGTCAATAGAAATCTGCTCGGCATCAGCAATGGTACGCAAATGTGCGGCAACTTCGTCTTGGCTAATTGTCCGGAAATTAAAGCGCTGAACGCGGCTAAGAATCGTAGCTGGCAATTTATCGGCGTCAGTGGTTGCTAGGATAAACACAGCATGCTCGGGCGGTTCTTCAAGCGTTTTGAGCAGTGCATTGAACGCTGATTTGCTCAGCATGTGAACCTCGTCAATAATATAGATTTTTTTGGGAGCGCTAACGGGCGCAATCTGAACCTTCTCGCGCAAATCACGGATATCTTCAACTGAATTATTGCTGGCTGCATCAATCTCGATAATGTCGAGATGAGTTGATTCATCGCGATACGGCAAGCGATTAATTTCGTGTGCCAGAATCCGCGCAATCGACGTTTTGCCAACGCCGCGCGGTCCTGTCAATAAATAAGCGTGCGCCGTCGTTCCGTTAGCGATTGCCCGCTCTAAAATCGCCGTAATATGCGGCTGCCCGACAATCTCGCTCAGCGACCGGCTGCGATATTTCCGATATAAAGCCTTACCCATTTGTTGTCCATTATAGCGCAGAATTAGTGATTAGTTAAAATAGTGAAGCTTGAACCGGCGCCAAATCTAGCTGCTCGACAGTGCGACTTATGGTTATATCATATCCAATATATTTTTTAATCGGTGAGAAAATAAAGCGGCTATCCTGTCGCATAATTAATATACCGCCGATTAATCCAGCAAAGCGTCCAGCGATTTTTGGCTCGATTATTTCTGTTAGATCATCGCTTTTTGGTTCGATAGTTAGCATGTATGGCGATAAATTTAAGAACTCGCTGTTATCAAATTTAACGCCTAACTGCTCTGCGATCCGCTGAATTGTTTGATGTAATTTCTGCTCGGCCAGCGTCGGATCGTAATGCTCATTTGCTAGAATTGTTGCTTTCTTGCGCAGCTGCACACTCTCGCAAAGACCTGGCAGCCGGGCGATCTTCGCTTCGTATTGGCGAGCGATGTTAGCGCTAGGAAATACTTCAAGGATAGCAGCATTGCGGGCACCTTGTTCTAACAATCGCGCTAGTTTGCGTTCAGCATAAGAAATGCCAACCTTTATCACCTCTGGCGAGAAATAAGCTAAGTATAAGATATGCGGCTGCTGATTCAGCTCAGCCTGCTGTTGGCTGATATTGGTAGTATTGTAGAATGCTGGATTGAAGCCAGTCTTCTGCTGGCACTCTGGACATTGCTCGTATTTATCATCAAGCTGGCGGTCACCGGGACAGCGATGGCATTGTTTAGCTGCCAAATCGTACCAACCAATACATTTTTTGGTGCTAGTATCAAATGATAGAGTAAACTCGCCTTGCGGCTGCATACGCCAGAACTTACCGCCATCATCCATGACGCGCAAATACGGCAAGTTACTACTGGGATCGTAGCTGACCCGTGTAAACCGAAAAGTTCCCTCGCCTAAATCATGCATTAATACCCCTATTTGTGACAATCCAAACTTATAGATTATAGAGCTGCTTCAACTGCCGCCCAGGTAGCATCAGGATTGTCTTCTGGCACAATGATAGTAACCTGATCGCCAACATTGATACGGAAATAAGTCACGCTCGCCAGCAAAATCCGATACTCTTTACCTTGCGCTTCAACATAGTAAGCGCCGTCATGCTGCGTAAGCGTACCGATAACTTGCTTGCGGGCAACCGGGCCAATTTGCTTGTAAATGAAACCGCCATCATCAGCTATTGTTAGTTTGAGGATATCGCCCTCAACTAGCTTAGACTTGCTAGCATAATTAGCTGGTACCGGGTAATTTTTGCCATCCGGACCGACCATCGTCTGGCCGTCGAAAACGCCCTCGATAACTTTGCCTGAGACATCCTCGCGGCTGTTAGTCGGCATCACGACTTGCCCGTCTTCGCCCATTATGCTAATTAGTAGCTCTTTGGCGGCAGCCAAATTAGTCTCGGCGTCTTGAATAAGCATCTTGAGCCGCTTGACTTGTTTCTCTGGTAATTCTGACATACTAGTCTCGCAATCCTTTGTATGTTTTTATAATATCATTCCAATTATAACGCATCAGGATATCACGTCAACCCTTTAGGCTATCTTTCCACAAGTTTAACAGATATGAACGCAAAGTCGTTGTAAAAATCGTCGACCGTTTTAGGCATACAAAAACGCCCCCAGATTTTGGAGGCGTTTTCTAAAACAATACGATCGTGCGAATCTGGAAATATATTCGAGATTAAGCGACTTCGACGGTAGCGCCAGCCTCTTCCAAGGCTTTCTTGGCAGCTTCAGCTTCGTCTTTACTGACTTTCTCTTTGATTGGGCTTGGCGCGTTATCAACCAAAGCTTTCGCCTCGCCGAGGCCAAGGCCAGTTAGTTCCTTGACGGCTTTGATGACGGCAACTTTTTGGCTGCCAGCGTCTTTCAAAGTGACGGTAAATTCAGTCTTTTCATCAGCGGCGGCCGCACCAGCGTCGGCAGCTGGACCAGCAACGGCAACTGCGGCAGCAGCTGGCTCGATGCCGTATTCTTCTTTGAGGATATTCTTTAATTCATTTACTTCGAGAACTGTCAATTTAGTCAGCTCTTCGGCAAGTTTCTTTAGGTCTGCCATAGTAATTCTCCTTGTAATTAAAACTTTTTAATTAGATTGGTTGCTTAAGCGGTTGCTTTGTCTGCCACGCCGTCCAGCAATGCATGCAGATTGCCAGAAAGTGCGTTGGTGACGTCGTGCACCGGACTGAGCAGTTGCGCCACAGCCTCGGCGATGAGCTGATTCTTGCTCGGCAAACCAGCCAGAGCTACCACATCGGCGGCACTCTGGGCCAAGCCCTCACCGCTGAATCCAGCGACTAGCTCGACGCTAGGATGAGTCTTTGCAAAGTCATTAAGGACTTTAGCAGCCATCACCTCGTCGTCGCTAGAAACAGCATAAATTAACTGGCCTTGCAGCGCGGAAGTATCAGTCTCTTTGAATGTCTCGCTAGCGGCAAAAGCTACGCGCACCAAGCGGTTCTTGACAACTTTGACGACCACGCCATTTTCGCGAGCAGCTTTGCGCAGCTCTTGCAATTCAGCTACGCTGGTACCCTGGTATTTAGCCACGGCGATAGCTTTTGCGCTGGCAAACAACTCGCTCATCTCTGCAACCAAAGCTTGTTTCTTATCTTTGGAAATTGCCATTGATAATACTCCTTTGGTTTATTTGATATTTATGCGATCGTATTGTTAAGGGGCGACATTCGGCGAGCAACAAAAAACTTTGGCGCTCGCCAAAGACTATATTACAGGAAAAGTTGATTCCCTCGGCGGCATATTAAGCAGAATTGCTCCTGCGGCCGCTGTCTCTGGCAATGTCTAATATCTATTATAGCAAATTTTACGGCATTACACAAGAGCAAATACTTGACATATTTAGGCGTTTCTGGTACAATAGAGATTCGTGAGAACGAAAGCGAGCCCTGGTGTTCATACGGGGGAACATAATACGCCTAACCCTGCTGACAAGCAGGAGTTTTCCAGTCAACAATATCCAGAGAAATATAATTCAGACGATCTAGTTGACAGCCTAGCTATTAATTACCTAAGAGCAGCCTCGCGGGAGCGTCCTGATCTGATTGAGCATGCTCATAGAGTTTATGGATTAGTTAAGGCTTTTGCCGGCGATCTTATGCCTGATACGCGCGATGCAATTATGCTGCATGATATCGTATCCCGATTCCGCAACCCAGACGGAAAATATAGCCAAGAATCGCGCGACGCTGCTGGGATAGCGCTATTAAGATACTTTACCGATCCCAGAATTCCCCATGATAAAGCACGCTATATGCGGAATCTCTTGTCAGATTTCGACGAGATTGAGGTAGCGGCCGGCAGACATCGAAAAACATTAGCCGACGAAGTCGCTGCAAGCTTGCCAAACGAGAATAATCGCCGCAAAGATATAGTCAGCGTCATTTCCGACAGGTACGAGGGTGTCGTTCCAAGAGAAGCTTGGGCTATATCGGAAGCTCGCATAGATCCGGAATACATGAAAGACTTCTTGCAGACTGTAAATATCGAATCTGTGATTATCAAAGCTTGCGAATTAATTGATAATTTGGAACATCCAGTATCCAACCGGGAGTCCGCGCTGTTGCAAGATGTCTTAGAAGCGGAATCGTTCTATGCTCCGCTGTGCGAAGTATTAGGATTAGAAGCTTTAGGCTCGAAACTGCTAGGCCTAGCAAAACGTATTCGCCTCGAAAAGTTGAACAAATTTGCCTCGATAGAGCAAGCAAGAGACATGTTATTCAATATAAAGACAGTCGGCGTCAGGCGTATATTGGAGAATATTTTCGGCGACAAATACGATGTTTCGCTTGTAGTCGGCCCTGATTATAGCGGAGAATGTCCTGCCGTAGTTGGCGAGTTCGCAGCTCAACTGCCCAGCGGTCGCCTAACCTCTGGCAATTACCGCTTGAAATCTGTCGGCTCGTATGCTGATAAATCAGATCGTGATAATGGCAATATGCCTATGGATCCATTTGCTCTGATGGATATCTCGCCAGACATAGAATCATCGGCGAAAAACTTTGCCGAAATAGTGCAAATCCTTTCTGACCTGCCAAATGTCGAGCTGCAAAAGGCAACTAGCAAAAAATCCGCCATCTACATCCAAGGTGCTAGCGATTACGTCGAGATTATGACCCAAACTTTAACCGAATCTGGTATAGACAAATCGCAAATTCAAATAAAAGAACAAACTGAAGCGGACATCGAAAAAAAAGGATACAAAAAGATGGAAGTTTCAAAGGTAACGTTTATCACAAGGCAAGAACATCCGTACAAGCCTGGCGAAATAATCAATATTCCTATCGAGTTTCAGTTTTTGACTAAAGATGAGCGCCAACGATCGCGAACTGGCGACATCGCACATATTGCTTACAAATATATTGATGCTAAACTCAAAAAGGAAGGCTACTACAAGCTGCCCGATGACGATCCTAAAAAGCAAGAGTTGGACGAAGAAGCTCGTGAAACGCGCAAACTATTCGTAGGAGTTCTCAACGACATCCATGACCGTATGAGCCGCTTGAATCCTAATAGCTATGAAACCAATGGCCAATCAGACGAAGGCGGCGAGAAGTTATTCCATGAACTTGAACATCTTTTGCAAGAGCTGGATATAATTGAATTATAACTGCTTAACAATTGATTGAATTTCAACGCTTATTTGCTCGGCTGTCTTGTAATAACCATTGTCATAACATTCTACGACATAAGACGAGGGCAATTCGCTAGCAATTGTACGATAGGCGGCATCAATGCGTTTCTGAAAATTACTACTGCGCGATTCGAAAGTATCTGAAGTGTCTATACTTTGACTGCGCTTAGCAATCCGTTTTTTACGCTCGCTCTCGTTATCAAGGGTCAAAATAATAATGAAATCCGGCTTCATGTAACGTTCGTCTGTAAAAAGTTTAGTAATTGCCATAATATGATCCGTATTAACTCCCTCGCCATAACCTTGATAGGCTAAAGTTGAAATATAGTTACGCGCCGAAATGACAACAGCGCCGCGATTTAAGGCTGGCGCAATTTTTTGTTGCCATAATTCGCGGCGAGCAGCGCTAAATAGCGCTAGGTTAATTTCAGGATCGCGGGTTAGAGCGCCGTTTTTGATTAGCGAGCGCAAGTAGCTAGCAATGGGCGTGGTTTT
>CAUSEX010000033.1:0-7866 GCA_963531145.1 uncultured Candidatus Saccharibacteria bacterium | reverse complement strand
ATTTATAATAATAAGTATTACTATATACTTTTATAGCAAAATAATCAAATGGTGCTCAAGCAAAAAACAAATACCCCGCCCTAACAAGCGGAGTATTTGAGCCTGCTCTAAACGGCGAAGAGTTAGCGCTTCGAGTATTGCTCGCGTTTGCGGGCGCTGCGCAGGCCGTATTTCTTGCGCTCTTTCTCGCGCGGGTCGCGCTTCATGAAGCCAGCCTTCTTGAGCGGAGCACGCAAGTCGGCGGCGCCAGCAGTAATCGCTTTGGCAATGGCTTGCTTGATGGCATCAACTTGACCGCTAAGCCCGCCGCCGCGCACTAGTACGCTGACGTCAAACTCTTTTTGCTTGTTGACGGTTGCTAGCGGATCAGTAATCTCGGCTAGCAAAGTCTTGTTGCCCGATAGGTATTCATCGGCAGTCTTGCCGTTGATAGTGATCGCCCCTTTGCCGGCGGTCAGGCGAGCGCGGGCAGTAGCGCTTTTGCGCCGACCCAAGCCGTAATCGTATTTGTCGGTAGCCATTTACTTAACCTCTACTTTCTCTGGTTTCTGGGCTGCGTGGTCGTGCTCGGCACCCGGGAATACACGCAGGCGAGCCATACGGCCGGCTGCGAGTTTATTCTTGGGTAGCATACCTTTGACGGCGTGCTCAATGATGCTTGCCGGGCTTTTAGCGCGGAGATCTTTGAGCTGAGCTTCTTTCAAACCGCCTGGGAAACCGCTGTAGCTGTAGTATATTTTGTCAGTTTCTTTATCACCAGTCACGACAAGTTCGCTAGCGTTAACGACGACAACGTAATCGCCGTTGTCAACGTGCGGCGTGTAAGTTGGCTTGTATTTACCAGTTAGGTAGCTAGCGATCATGGTCGATAATCGGCCTAGGCTAGCGTCGCGGGCGTCAATCAATATCCAGCGACGAGCAATGTCGGCAGGTTTCTGTGAAAAGGTTTTTCCAGCCATTACTTAGCCTCCTTTGCTGCCTTTGGCATTGGTTTGAGTTCGTCGACGAATTCAACGATTGCCATTTGAGCGCCATCGCCAACGCGCAGCCGAGTGCGCTCGACGCGAACGTGCCCGCTAGTGCGGCCAGTTAGCTGCGGCGCGATTTGGTCGACGAGCTTGACGGCGGCAACTTGCGTACTGAGTCCAGCGATGACCGCTCGGCGGTTGGCCAGATTGCCTTTTTTGGCTTTGGTGATTAGTTTTTCGATATAACGTACGAGCTCTTTGGCTTTGGGCAAAGTCGTCTCAATACTTTCTTCCATCACCAAGCTCGTCGCTAGACCTTTCAGGAGCGCTCGCCTTTGGTCGCGTTGGCGGCCGAGCTTGCGTCCTCTGTATCCATGTCGATGCATTTAGAGCTCCAATTCTGCTAGTTTATCTTTTACTTCGTCAAGCGCCTTGCTGCCGAAACCCTTAAGTTCGCGCAAGTCTTGCTCGTTGAGTGTGACTAAATCGTGAACGGTGTGAATTTCGTTATTGATCAAGGCGTTAGCGGTACGAGCGCTCAGACCTAAGTCTTCGATTGAGGCGTTCAAGCCGTCATTATCGTCCTCGACCTCTGTGCCAAGTGCTGGCGCAGATTCGACAGTAGTACTGCCAGCCAGAGCCGTATACTGGTTGACGAGGATAGCGGCAGCTTCTTCGAAAGCCTCGCGCGGTGTCAGGCTACCGTCGGTTTCGATGGTCATCTCGAGCTTATCGAGGTTAGTCTCTTGACCGATACGAGTCGGGTCGACCTTGAAGCGAACACGAGTAACCGGGCTGAACATAGCGTCGATCGCAATCATGTCGCTATGCAAACGCTTTTCGCTAGACTCTTCGATAGGCTGGTAACCGCGACCTGATTCAACTACCAAATCGATGATAACTGTCTTGTTTGGGTCATCAACGTGGCAAATCACGTGGTCAGGATTCATCACCTCGACATCAGCATTGGTTGCGATATCGCCGGCAGTAATGACGTCGGCGCCAGCTTTCTCGAGGCGCAGCTCGACTGGCTCATCGGTGGCAATACGGAAGTTGACGCCTTTGAGATTCAAAGTAATATCGACGACGTCCTCTTGAATGCCAGGAACGGTTGTGAATTCGTGCGTGGCACCTTCGATTCGGAAAGCGACAATCGCGCCGCCGCGGATACTGGAGAGCAAGACGCGGCGCAGGCTGTTGCCGAGCGTGTTGCCGTAATTAAAGTGCAGCGGCTCAATAACAAACGTACTTGAGTTCTCGCTGTTATCGATAATCTTGGCGAGCGCTGGGTTGTGAATAACTTTAGACATTTTAATCTTTCCTCCCTTTTTAACGTGAGTAGTACTCAACAATTAGCTGCTCGTTGATGCCCGCTTCGGCCTCTTCGCGCTTTGGTTCACTAGTAATTTCGATCTTTAGCTTTTTGATATCTCCCTTTAGCCAGCTAAGCGGCGCCTGAGTGGTATTGCCAAAGATATCGTTGATCGCTGTAAAGTAGCCAGATTTGGTGCTCTTCGGGCGAACAGTAATTACGTCGCCGGCCTTGACGCGAATCGATGGAATGTCGACGCGGCGGCCATTGAGCTCGAAATGCCCGTGGCTAACCAGCTGGCGCGCCTGGCGGCGGCTGGTTGCGAAGCCGGCACGGTAGACGACGTTGTCGAGACGCAACTCTAGGAAGCGCAGTAGATTTTCGCCGCTAAGACCTGGTTTGCGAGTCGCTTCGTTCATTAGCTTAGCAAATTGTTTTTCCAGCAGGCCGTACATGCGCCGGACTTTCTGTTTTTCGCGTAGCTGCTGAGAGTACATGCTCTGCTTGCCCTGGCGGCCATGAGCGTGCTCGCCCGGGATGCCGCTTTTGTGCGCGAGTATTTTGTGCGCTTTAGGATGCAGCGCAACTCCTTCGCGGCGGCTCTGTTTGACGATTGGGCTGGTGTCTCGTGCCATTACGCTCTCCTTGCCTTTCGCGGACGAACACCGCCGTGCGGTACGCCCGTTACGTCCTTAATACTGTTAATCGAAATGTCAAAGCTGCTTATGGCGCGGATTGCCGCGTCGCGGCCTAGGCCGACGCCTTTGACAAAGACGTCAACTGTGCGCAAACCGTAGGTCGATTTAGCAGCTTCGGCGGCCTTTTCAGCAGCAATTTGCGCTGCGTAGGCGGTGCCTTTTTTGCTGCCGCGGAAACCGCAAGCGCCAGCACTGGCGGCGGTTAATGCGTTGCCCTTGCTGTCGGCAAAGGTGATAATCGTGTTATTAAATGTCGCTTGGACATGCAGCTGACCGGTCGGGACTGATCGGCGCTGCTTCTTTTTTGATTTAGCTTCTGCCATTATTTAAAGTCCTTCCTTATCAAGTCTTGCTTGCTGCTTTTGGCTGCGTGCCGCCGACGGCGATTGCTTTACCTTTGCGGGTTCGCGCATTGGTGCGAGTCCGCTGGCCGCGTGTCGGCAAACCGTTTTTGTGCCTTAGGCCGCGGTAAGAACCGATGTCCTTTAAGCGTTTGATATTGTTGGTCACCAGGCGCTGCAGATCGCCTTCGGTGACATAATCCTTGTCGATAATGTCGCGAAGCTTCTGCTCTTCAGCCTCGGTGAGATCTTTCACCCGAGTGGTCGGCTTGATTTTAGCCGCCGCAAGGATGTCTCGAGAGTACTTCGGCCCAATACCATAGATATAGGTAAGGGCGATTTGTACCTGCTTGTCACTTGGGATAACTACCCCAGCAATTCGAGCCATGCTTAACCCTGCCTTTGCTTGTGCTTAGGGTTTTTCTTGTTGATAACGTAGAGACGGCCTCTGCGGCGAACAAACTGATCCCCCGGACTCCTCTTCTTGACACTCGGTTTAACTTTCATGAGCGTACAACTTTCTACAGGAAAAACCTGTTTTTAATGAGAGATGCTTGATATCAGGAGCAACTCTGCGTTATTAATCGCGTGCGCGGAAGACGATTCTACCCTTCGTGAGATCGTAAGGGCTCAACTCGACTTCTACGTTATCGCCTGGGACCAAGCGGATGTAGTGCTTGCGCATCTTGCCGCTGATATAAGCGATAATTGTTAGGCTGTTCTCTAGTTCGACAACAAATTGAGTATTAGGCAGTGCTTCCACTACCTTGCCGCGCAATTTGATGACTTCCTTTTGACTCGCCATAGATATACAGCTAACCATTATAGCGGATTTTACATCATTTGTAAATGCATTTTGGCAAATTTGTTAAATATAATTAAGAGGTGGTGGCCCAGTTCCGGCCGGGAGCTATTGAGTATATAGCTCAACCAACCGGGACCGGGGCTTTAAAATCCTCTCTATTTTCAGGAAAGAGAGGATTATACAGATATATTATGATGCAGGTATCTTCAAAATGCAAATTGCAGATTATGCTGCTCGGCGCAGGCGCAGGAGTTTGCGCCGATTTTTCTTTGTTTGGCTGCCGTCGTCGAGGTCGTCAACACTGAAGTCGTCGTAGGTCACCATCAGAGCGCGCGAATTGATTTGCCGCAGCGTCTCGAGGCCGACAGTCACTACAATCAGCAGTCCGGTACCGCCAATCGACAAGTTCGAAACGTTGAGCCCGAGTTGCGCAAAGATATAGTCGATGGCGAACGGCATGATAGCAATAATACCAAGAGCGATTGAGCCAAACAAAATCAGGCGGTTAACGGTGCGCGTTAAATATTCTTCGGTTTGAGCGCCTGGCCGAATGCCGGCGATGAAGCCGCCTTGCTTTTGCAGATTTTCGGAAATTTAGTTAGCGTTAAAGACGATACCTGTGTAGAAATAAGTGAAGGCGATAACCAGCACAAAGTACAAAATTGGATAAATCGCTACCGTCCAGTCGCCGTTACTGAAGCTGGCCGCCGTTGGCGTTTGGAACCACTTGATTAGGTTGTTGGCGATAGTGTGGTTGGCGCCAGGCATAGCGCGCATAACTTGGCCGACAAATGCTGGCAGGCTGAGGAAAGCCACCGCGAAAATCACTGGAATAACACCAGCAGCGATCAGCTTAATCGGCAAAATGCTTTTGACGCCGCCATAGCTAGTGTTGCCAGCGACGCGCTTAGCGTAATTGATGGTAATGACTCGCTGCGCTTCGTTGATCTTGACCAAGAAGTATAGCAATACCAAGCCGACCGTACCGAGAATTAGCAGCAGCCAGAACGTTGTTGGATCGACTGGTACATCAAACCAGCCAAAGATGCTAAGTTTGCCCTTGGTGGTGCTTAATAGCGAGTTAATTAGCGTACCAAAAGTATTTGGCAGCTGGCTAACAATACCAGCGAAGATGATAAGCGAAATACCATTGCCGATTCCCTGTTCGGTGATCAGCTCGCCGATCCACATCAGCAAGATTGAGCCGGCAGTCATGGCGGTTACCGAAATTGCCCACTGCCAAATCGAGGTGCCAGTGGTGCCGGTTGACGAATTCGCCAAGACGGATTGCTGCAGAATGTAAACAAAAGCGATAGATTGAACGATAGCTAGCGGCACAGTAACGACGCGCGTCCACTGGTTGATCTTGCGGCGGCCTGATTCGCCGTCATTGTGCAGCTCTTCTAGCTTCGGGATTGCTTTGGTGAGTAGCTGTGTGATGATGCTGGCAGTGATAAATGGACTCATGCCGACCAGAACAATACTAATCTGGCTGAGCGCGCCGCCGCTCATGAGATTAAGAAATCCGCCAAAGTCGCTGCTGCCAATAACGCTTTGGATGACGGTGCGCAGCTCGGTTGGATTAGCCAGCGGCACTGGTACGTGCGCCATGAAGCGAAACGCTACAATTAGCCCGAAGACGATTAGCAAGCGCTTTTGCATATCTTTATTTTTCAGTGAGCGGAAAATTATTCTCCAATTCATTACCTAGCCCCTCTAGCTACTAACAATTCATTAACTTATCACAGTATACAGTATTGAGCTAATAATAGCAAAACGCCCTCCGTAGAGAGCGTTTCGTTGTGAGATTGCAAGCTGCCGCGAGCTATCTTATTCGGCTGGGCTAGGCAGCTCTGTCGTCTGCTTCGGCTTGCTTGGCAGATTTTGGCAGCGGTGGTACGGCAGCTTTTTCAAAAGCGCCGCCGGCTTTCTCTAGCATAGCGACCACGCTTTGCGATGCGCCCTGCGTTTGCAGAGTAATCTTGGCGGTCAAGTCGCCGCGGGCAATCACCTTGACGTTGTGAAACGGCGTAGTTATTAGGCCGGCTTCGTATAGCGTAAAGTTGTCGACGTTGCCTTTCAAATCATTCAAGCGGTCGCTATACACCACTTGAGCTGGTATACGCAAGCTTTTGAAGCCGCGCGCCTTTGGAATAGCGGTAACAATGCCGTTCTGGCCGCCCTGGAATGTGCTGCGAAGCTTTTTGCCAGTGCGAGCATTTTGACCTTTGGTACCGCGGCCAGCGGTTTTGCCGCCGCCAGCAGCGATACCGCGACCAACACGCTTGCGGTCTTTATTCGCCGAAACTTGGAGCTGATTGTACTTCATATTAATTCTCCTCCTTGGCGGCTACCTTTGCTTTTTCGGCTTTTTTCTCAGCGCCAACCCACTGTTCGCGCGGAACTAAGCCAGCCAGCGCTTCGACAGTTGCGTAAGCAATATTGACTTTGTTGGTACTACCCAAGCTCTTAGACAGCAGGTTGCGGATACCAGTCACGCCGATAACTGCGCGCACTACGCCGCCGGCAATAATACCGGTACCAGGTGCCGCTGGCTTGATGAGGACGCGGGCGCCGCTAAGCTTGACCTCCATGTCGTGCGGAATGGTTTCGTTGACTACCGGGATAGTAACCAGGTGTTTCTTGGCGATAGCGGTAGCTTTGGCGATGGCTGCCTGGACATCAGCGCCTTTGGCTACGCCGACGCCGACCTTGTTCTTGCGATTACCGACGACGACTAGTGCTTTGAAACGGAAGCGGCGGCCGCCCTTGACGACACGCGCCACGCGGTCGATATTGATTACTACTTCTTCAAATTCTTTAGGCGCGTCATCGCGCTGATTGCGCCGGTCATCGCGGCGACCGCCTCGACCTTGACGGCGGCTGCGCGGGGCGCGTTTGTCGTCTCGGGGCGTGGTTTGTTCTTTGGCTTCGGCCATTTTAGAACTCCAATCCTTCCTTGCGAGCTGCGTCGGCCAGAGCTTTCAAGCGGCCAGCGTACTGGCGGCCGTTGCGGTCGAATACAACTGCGTTAATCTTTGCTTTCTTGGCTTTTTTGGCGATTTCAGTACCGATTAAGGCGCACTTTTCGGTCATCGTGCCCTTAGTCTTGCTGCCGACAGTGGTGGCCGCTGCTAGGGTGTTGCCAGCGGTATCGTCGATTAGCTGAGCGCTAACGTGCATATTGCTGATAACGACGCTGAGGCGCGGGCGCTCTGGCGTACCGTTAACTTTGGCGCGAACGCGGTTCTTGCGCAAGTTGCGGTTCAATAGCTTGTGCGAAAGTGAATTAGACATTATTTCTTACCTGCCTTTCCTGCTTTACGCAAAATTTGTTCATCGACGTAAGCGATACCCTTGCCCTTGTATGGCTCCGGCTTCTTGAGTGCGCGGATTTCGGCGGCTGCTTGGCCGACTTTTTGCTTGTCTATACCAGAGACGACGATGATCATCTTCTCGTTGCTCACATTGACGCCTTCGGGCGCTTTGTACTTGACTTCATGGCTGAAACCTAAGCTCATCGTCAGCTCGTTGTTGCTTGACGACACGCGGAAGCCGACACCTTTAACTTCGAGACGCTTCTCGTAGCCCTTGGTAACGCCGATTACCATGTTGTTGATCAGCGCGCGCATCAGACCGTGCTGGGCGCGAGCAGTTTTGGACTCATCCTTCGGATAAACCGTGACTTGTCCGTCTTCGACTTTCACCTCAACTGCTGGCGTGATGAATTGTGTCAATTCAC
>CAUSEX010000032.1:0-9138 GCA_963531145.1 uncultured Candidatus Saccharibacteria bacterium | reverse complement strand
GCGTTTTCGGCGAACGCAGGGCTAGATATCTTCATAATTTAATTTTATCATGCCAGTGTCGTCAGGTGTGAGACGCGGTAAAATACGAAACCTTAAACACAGTAACTTGCTGAAGCAAAACAGTTTTCGATCGGATTTTATCAATAGCTGGTTTACCGAACAACCTCTGGAGAGCTACTGGGCTGTATGCTAAAATAAACATGTGAGATATGCTTTTGTTTTCGTGAGTATAGTGGCGATTTGGCTGGCTATGCTGCTGTTGGTAAATACGAGCATTGATCCCTTATTTTTGTATATTTGCGTATTAGTTTTGACGCTGGTGTTGTACTTCATTGGGTTCCGGAGGGCTAGGTAAGTGCGCTTATTATTTGTGGTTCGGGCATTGTTTCGGGTGTGGCGAGCTTGGCGCAGCGATCAAATATGGCTCAAAGTTTTATCAGACGAGTGTCAAAGATTAGGCGGCGTGTATGTCAAGTTTTTGCAGCATTTGGCGTCGACAGAACTGATGGCTCAGGTGTATGCCGCGTCTGGATATCGGCTGGATGCTTTTGATGATGTGGCGGTTGAGCCAATTGACGTTGCCGAGGTTTTGCGGCAAGAGTTGGGTAGCAAAGCCAGTCAAATAGTCGTTGATGGAGACCAGCCGTTTGCTACGGGTTCGTTCGCTCAGGTTTATCACTGCCGCGTAGTTGACCGTCCAGGTAGCCGGTATATTATCAAGATCCTTCGCCCCAGCGTGGTGCGCTATCTAAATTTTGACTTTGTGGCGCTGCGTTTTTGCTGTTGGGCGGGGCAGTTTATGCTAAAGAACGATATTTTCCCACTGGTTGAAATTGCTGATGAGTTTATCAAAACTACCAAGCGTGAAACTGACTATCAGCGCGAGCTAATTACAGCCCAGGCAATTCGTGAATATTTTGCTAGACGCACTGACAGAGTTGTGGTGCCAGAGACGCTGGCTAAGTACTCAACGCGGCGGATATTAGTTCAGGACTATATAGAAGGGCTGCCGCTAACTGAGGTGGTAGAACGGGCGCAAGCGGGTAACGATACTTACCAGTTTGTCAAAGACCAGCTTGGCTCTGACATGCAGCAGCAATTAGTGACGGTCGGCAGTGAGTTTTTAATCGCAATTTTACAAGCAGATATCATTATGGCCGATCCGCATCCAGGTAATATTTATTTGCTGAGAGACAATAAAGTTGCGTTGATCGACTTTGGTTTGGCGGTGGCAGCACCGCAGCATCGCGCCTCGTTTTATCATATGATCGTGCAGTACCGAGCGCTGTATGAAGATCGAGCTGACATGGGTTTATTGGCACTGGCGATGTTGGCGTTTTATGATCATACGCTGTATCAAGCGCTGGATGTGATCGCCAAAGATCGCAGCTTGACACGCACTATTTATGAATATGCGAACACGCTGCTTCAATCGACAACCAGCACGTTTGCTGCCAATCGACAAATAACCCAATTATTCCTCAATGAAATTAACGCTGGTAATCGTTTTGCTGTTAGGTTAGATAGCGTTGATATCATGTTGCAGCGCGGTTTGTATCATTATCTAGCAGCAGCGAGGTTGGCGTGCGGCGATGAATATCGAAGGACACATTATTGGCGGATTGTCCACGACGCCCTGGAATTGGCCGAGGTTCACGCTAATATCTATGGAATCAGCGAGGCGGCGCGTTCGTCGCCGATGAGTATTGAGCTGGCGCAAGAAATAGTGATGGACTGGATGAGCAAGGTTGCGGAGCGTGACAGAGCCGCCTACGCCATGTTGCTACAAAAAGGAGAATTATCATGAAGCAATTACAACAATGGGTGATGCAAGTTCGCTATCCATATGCCGCAGGGATTATTGCCGTGATGTGGATTGGCACGGCAATTTTTGCCTATCTTAAGCCAGATGTGCCGCTTGAGTTTTTGGTGGGATGTCTCGCCGTCAGTACCATCATCATTGCCATTACTGGACTGTCGGAGGCTCGTTAAAGTTCATAATGATCACCGACCAACTCCTCGCCAAATATTCCATCATTTCCGAGCAAGTTGATGCCAAAGAACTCGGCGTCTTGCTGCGAGAATTGGAAAAGGTGCTGCGAAGCGGCGTGACTGGCAACATTGTGGAATTTGGCTGTTATGTCGGCACGACGAGTTTGTTCATTCGGCGGCTGCTGGACGCCTATGATTTTACCGGTCAGTTTCATGTCTACGATTCGTTTATGGGCTTGCCAGAAAAAACCCAAGCAGACGCTAGCGCTGCCGGCGAGCAGTTCAAGGCGGGAGAACTGCTGGCGCCACGCAAGACCTTCGTCCAAAATTTTAAAAGGGCTGGCTTGAAACTGCCGATTATTCATAAAGGTTGGTTTGCTGATTTCACTCCTGAGGACGTGCCGGAAAGTATCATCTTTGCGTTTTTTGACGGTGATTTTTATGAGTCAATTGCCGATTCATTCCGCCTGTGCGATGGCAAATTTCAGGAAACAGCGACCATCATCGTTGATGACTACGCCAATGAGGCGCTCCCAGGCACGGCACGGGCGGTTGATAAGTGGATAAGTGGCAACCAGCAATATTCCCTAGAGACCGGAGCGAGCTTGGCAATTATCCGTAGAAGTTAATAGTTTAAATTCTAAAATAGCTTGACATTTCAAGCTACCTTGTATAACATAGTACTATGTACAATAAAACTACGAGGAGCAAGGCATGAGAAGAATCGATATTATTAAGCGGGCGGGGCGCAATCTCCGCCAATCGAAGGGTCGGACGATTTTGACGGCGCTGGCGATTTCGGTCGGGGCGTTTACGATTGGGCTGGCGCTGATGGCCGGCGAGGGGGGCCGGCTGTACACAAATAGTATAGTTGACGCGGCTGGCGACAAGAAAGTGATTATGGTTGGTAAAAAAATTGAAGCCGAAAAGAAGGATCAATTGCCAGAGTATGGTAGTTCGGCAGAAGAGGCTGACAAGAATAAAGCATCGGCGGCGCGCAGCAAATATTTGCTCAATGACAAGGACTTGGAAAAAATCCGCCAAACGCCGCATGTAAAAACGGTAACACCGGCGTATTCAACTGATGGCGTCGCCTATGCTAAAAGCTCAGCGAGTGATAAAAAATTTGCACTGACGGTGGCTGTTAAAATGGATAGGACTCGAGCGGAATTGGCAGCGGGAACGTTGGAAGACTTCATGCCAAAGCCAGGTGAGATCATCATCCCGGATGATTATGTGAAGCAGTTGGGCTTTAAGGATGCGCAGTCGGCAATTGGCCAGACGATAACCTTGGGTGTGCGTAGCGCAGCGCGGGGTGGTAATGTTGCCAAAGAAGTATCATTCAAGATCGCGGCAGTGGACAAAAAATCAGACACGGTTTTGTTTTATGAGCCAATGTTGAGGATCTCGACAGCTGACGCTAAGGCTATCTATGAATTTAGCCATGATAAGAGCCAACCGCATCAGTATTCAACGGCGATTGCTATGGTGGATGATGAGAAAAATATTGATGTTGCTAAAGACGAAATCAATAAAGATTACAGTGTGTATTCGATTCAGGATATTCGAAAAACACTGCTGACAATGGTCAATGTGGCTCAAGCGGCACTGGCGTCATTTGGTGGATTAGCATTGCTGGCCAGTGTATTTGGGATTATTAACACTATGTATATTTCAGTACTGGAGCGTACCAGCCAAATTGGCTTGATGAAGGCGCTGGGGATGCGCGGCCGCGATATTGGCAAACTATTTCGTTACGAAGCGGCGTGGGTTGGCTTGTTAGGCGGACTGATTGGCGTTGGGTTGGCAAGCTTGGTGACGCTATTAAACCCAGTAATTACCAGTGTCTTAAAATTAGGTGCCGGGACGAATTTGCTAGTAATTAATCCGCTGCAAATCGGATTACTGGTAATCGGATTAGTGGCGATGGCGGTACTTTCTGGCTGGCTGCCAAGCCGCAAGGCAACAAAATTAGATCCAATTGAGGCGTTAAGGACGGAATAGGAGAAATATCATGATTGAACTAAAAAATGTGACGAAAATTTACGGCAAAAAGAAAAACCAATTTACGGCGCTGAAAAATGTCAGCTTGAACATCCCGACGGGCGCGAGCGTGGCCATCCTCGGTAAATCAGGTTCTGGAAAATCGACGCTGATGCACGCGATTTCCGGGCTGGACAGGCCGCAGCACGGCCAGGTGATCATCGACGGGCAAGATATATTGCAGCTGAAACCAAAGCGCGTCGATGAGTTTCGCGCCAAGAAAATCGGCTTCATCTTCCAGAGTTTTTTCGTCCAAGGCAATGAGAGCGTGATTGACAACGTCAGCTTGCTGCTGGAAATTGCGCGGCTGCCACGGAAAAAGCGAGTGCATAAAATCAACACGGCACTCAAAGCAGTAGATCTGTACGATAAGCGCAAAAACCGCGCCAAAGACTTGTCGGGCGGGCAGAAGCAGCGCTTGGCGATTGCTCGGGCGATTGTCGGCGATCCGCAAATCATCTTTGCCGACGAGCCGACCGGCAACTTGGACAGCGAAACTGGCGCCAAGGTGGAAGAATTGCTATTTGGCTATAATAAGCAAAAGGGTGTCACGCTGATTGTGGTGACACACGATGCCGACCTAGCGAAAAAATGCGATTATCAGATTATAATTAAAGACGGGCGGGTTGAGAAATCGACCGTGTCAGAGGAGAAAAAGCATGGACGTTAGTGCTTACGCTGAAAGCTTGGCGATTCAGCTACGCAAAGGTTTTTTGGTCTACTGTGTGCTGCTAGTTTGTGCCAAACAACCACAATATACCGGCGACATCGTCAAGCAATTGAGCGAGTCGGAGCTGATGGTGGTTGAGGGGACAATTTACCCGCTACTCAGCCGTTTACAAAAATATGGCTACCTCAAGCACGAATGGCAGGAAAGCGAGCAAGGTCCGCCGCGCAAATATTATTCGTTGACTGACAATGGCACGCAGCTGGTGGATGAATTGAAAGATCGGATAAAACTGTTAAATAATTCGCTGAAAAATCTCGAGAAAGGAGCAAAGCGATGAAAGAAATAACCAGAATCCATTTAGCGAAAACGCCGTTTAGCGCGGAGATTGACGCCAAAAAATCGTTGGAGAAATATCTTAATTTAATTCAGAAAAACATGCACGCCGAGCCAGAGGCTATGCGGGAAATTGAGGCGCGAATGGTGGAGCTTTTGGCGGAGCGCGGTGTGGCAAAGGACGGCGTGATTGGCAACTATGATGTTCTGGCAATTCAGAAACAGATGGGCGAGCCGCGCGATTTTTCGGACGGTAGCGACAATGCGGAGACAGATGTTGACGTAGATGACGAGGTATTGGGCAATTCGTCTAAGCAGCTAATGCGCGACACCGAGCATGGTCTGATCGGCGGCGTGTGTGCTGGCGTGGCGGCATATTTTGGCGTTAATCCGTTGTGGATACGCTTGATCGCTATCTTTTCGCCGTTTATAACGTTTGGCACGGCGGTACTGATTTACATCGTGATGTGGTTGTCGATTCCTGAAGCGCGGACGGCTTCGGACAAGCTGCGGATGCGCGGCGAGCCGGTAACGCTGGATGCGCTCAAACGCTTGTCAGTTGACGATAGTACTAAAAAGCAAGCAGCAAGCACCGCTGCCAAGATTTTCCGCTTTTTGCTGGGAATTATATTGGCGCTGATAGCGTTTGGACTGCTGGTGGCGCTGCTGGTCGGCGGCGTGTTCGGCTTTGGCGCAGTGGCAGCGTTGAACGGATTTACCGCGCAAAGCTGGGCGTGGGGATTGCTATGCTGTTTGGTTTTGGGCGGCGCAGTTTTGTTCACCTTGACGTTGCTGGCTACCTGGAGTGTCTTCACCTGGAAGCTGAAACGTCCGGCGATTATAGCGATGCTGGGTCTGTTGATGGCTGGCGCGGTTTGTTTGTCGGGCGTGGCGATTTTCAGCGCTAATACTTATTCGAATCTAACTTACGATTACGAGAAAACTCTAAAAGTTAAAACTGTTGACGCCTCAGAAGTTGCTGCCGGTGCTAAAAGTATAGTAGTTGATGGCAACGGTGAATATGTTGCGATGGAATACGGCGGCTATGCCGAAAAGACTCGGTTGGAAGTAAAATATCACGACACGCAATATTCCAAAGTACCGGAAGTAAAATTGCGTCGCGACGGCGACAAACTCGTGGTTAATGTAAAAAGCCAGATAGACGAGACGTGCAGTCATCGCGGTTTCACGGAGTCTATGCGCTGCCGCTATATGTACGGCCCGGTTTCTGTCAGGGTTTACGGCCCGGTGGATTTGCTGGCGCCCGGCCGCGGCCGCGATAATACGTTTAATTATAACGATTAAAACTTTAAGCAACTTTTCATGATGCGTCGATACAGTAGCGCTCATGAAAGCAGCTACAATTACTCAACCCTTGGCGTCGGCGGCTCCGGCAGTCGACGACCAAATTTTGCGACCACTCAATCCGCGGACATTGACGGTTGATATCGTATTGCCAGTTCTTAACGAAGCTCATGTGCTTGAGCGGTCGGTTACCAAACTGCATAGATGTCTTGCCAGCAATCTGCCGTATAAATGGCGTATAATTATTGCCGATAATGGCAGCACCGACGACACAGCGGCAATTGCTCGCCGGCTAGCTGAGAGACATCCAGAGATCCGCTTGCTACAATTGCCAGAAAAAGGCCGCGGCCGCGCTCTTAAGCAGGCTTGGATGAGTAGCAAGGCGGACATTCTATCCTATATGGATATTGATTTGTCAACAAATCTTGACGGCTTCAAGCCGATGATTGCGCCGCTGATTACTGGCGATGCTGGATTAGCGACCGGTTCGAGGCTAATGAAACAATCGCGAACGACGCGCGGCTTCAAGCGCGAGTTTATTTCGCGCTGCTACAATCGAATTATTCGCGTTACTATGAAGACTGGTTGATGTTGTTAAAACAGCAACAGATGATATTAAGGGTTTGTCGCGAGTACGCCAAGAATATGGTCAGTCGAGTTTCGGCGAGATGGCAGCATTTGGCGGTTTATTGCTTTTCACGGCGATATTTTATCCGTGGAATTTGACCATTAATGGCATGGCTAATAGCTATTATGCGGCAGCTGCGCAAGCTGCAAGTACTAACTGGACGGCATGGCTATTCGGCAGCTTAGACGCGGCGAATTTCGTTAGCGTCGACAAGCCACCAATTAGCATGATGATTATGGGATTGTTCGGCCGGATATTTGGTTTTTCGTCGTGGAGCATGCTGTTGCCGCACGCGCTGGCAGGCATCGCTACGGTGGCGCTGGTTTACCTAACGGTTAAACGATGGTACGGTGCGCGCGCTGGTTTGATTGCTGGAATCGTAATGGCGATGACGCCGGCAGCAGCACTAATGTTTCGTTTCAATAATCCGGATAGCTTTTTGACACTCTTTTTGACAGCTAGCGCTTACGCATTTTTGCGATCTTTTGAAGGCAAACAGCCAGTGTTATGGCTGAGCCTAGCTGGACTATTTACCGGGCTTGCTTTTAATACTAAAATGTTACAAGGCTTGCTTTTGTTGCCGATAATGACAATCATTTACATTAGCTTTGCACGCCCAAAATTCACTACCAGAATGTGGCATCTCGGCGTGGCTAGCATAGCGACAATTGTATCGACGTTTTGGTGGAGTATTTTGGTGTGGCTAACGCCAGCGGTAAATCGACCTTGGGTTGGCAGTACGAGCGACAATAGCATATGGAGTTTGATATTCGGTTATAACGGTTTTGGAAGGCTGTTGGGTGATGGTGGCGGCCCTGGAGGTCGGCCAGGCGGTATGATGCAAATGGGTGCGCAGGCTGCTAGTCAAACCGCTTCGCCAGCAGCGCAAGCAATGACGCCGCCGATTGGTATGATGGACGGCAGTTTTGGTACGGGCGGTCGTGGCGGCGGTCCTGGCGGTGTTGGCTTTGGTGGCGAGACTGGCGTGCTGCGTATATTTAATGAGAGTTTTGGGCCGAACATTGCTTGGCTAATTCCGGTAGCCTTGATTAGCGCTGGGTTAGTAATCTGGCTGTTACGCCGAGCACCGCGACATAATAATGAGCGCATCGGTGTATTATTGTGGCTGGGTTGGCTGCTGATGCATATAGTAATTTTCAGCATGACCAGCGGCACTATTCATCCGTATTACGTTGTAGCTATGGCGCCGGCGGTAGCAGCGCTGGTCGGTATCGGGGCGCCATACATATGGCAAGCTTACACGCGCCGCACCAAAGTAGCCTGGATACTGCCGCTGAGTATCACGCTAACGACAATTCTTAGCATTATTATGCTCGCCTATAGCAACTATTGGCCTTGGCTGATGTGGCTAGTGATGATTGCCGGTGGTGTAGCAACTATTTTGACGCTTCTGCCGTTATCACAGACGAAACGGCTTAAACAAATTATTCTTGGCTTAGCAATTACTGCTGGTATGGCGGCACCGATTGTCTTTAGCGTTAGCACGGTAGCTGCAGCGCATAGCGGCAGTATTCCAACGGCTGGTCCAGGTGCTTCAGCTATGAGCAATACGAATAATGAGTTGGCGCGGGTTGAATCGACGCTCGTCTCGTTTTTGCTAGAAAACCGTCATGGCACAACATGGCTGGCGGCAGTTAATAGCGCTAACGAATCGGCGCCGATTCAATTATCAAGCGGCCAGCCAGTCATGGCCATCGGCGGCTTCAATGGTAGCGACTCGACGTTGACGTTATCGCAATTCAAACAGCTTGTTAAACAAGGTAAAGTTCGCTATTACGTAGTAAACAGCAGACAAGGGAAATCTGGCGGCCCTAGCGGTATGGGTGGACCAGGTGGTAACTCCGAAATCTTATTATGGGTGAAAAGTGCTGGTAGTAAAGTCGATTACGGCGGTACGCAATATACAGTTTATGATCTTGCGGCGGCTGCTTAAGAATACTTTAAGCTCAACCGCGCATACTGTCATTACAAACCTAAACAAAGGAGTGAATATGACCAAGAATTTGAACTTGACAACTGATGAAGCGCTTGTCTTGCAGCAGATTAGCGAGAGTGGCGAGGAAGACCTGACAGGACTAACCGAAAGCTTGCAAATGAGCCGTCCGAAATTGATGACACAGCTGAGTAGCCTCAAAAACAAAGGTTT
>CAUSEX010000031.1:0-9582 GCA_963531145.1 uncultured Candidatus Saccharibacteria bacterium | reverse complement strand
GTCCTGGCTGGCGGCCAGGGGTTGTTTCAGGAGGGTCGTTAGGGTTGGCATTCCTATACGCTGCATCTAAATCATCTACACCTATGGACTCCAGCAATCCTTTATATTTTGCCTCATCTAGACCAAGCCCTATCTTTGTACTTTCGTATTCAGGAGATCCCTCTTTCAGTCTTTCAAGCTCTTCTCTACTAAAATCAACTTCAGCCCGAGCTTTCATTACATCAATCAGCGTTTTGTATGCTTTTATAACTTCATCTACGTTTTTTTTATCTGCATCGTCTAAGCCTCTAAAGTACTGACCAGCAAACTCCGCAAAACCCTGAAGAGTCTCGCTATTATCATACGTGTCATTTTCATCCACATTACCAGATCTAGCAGTGTCAAGCACGCTCTTAATCTGACTATACTTTTGCTCAAACCTATGGCGCGAATTCGATCCGTTTTCGTCTTTATCGTCTAAACCATCATTAGCAACTACAGCCATTCCATACAAATCTTTAATGAAATCGTCTTTAAGAGCTTCTCTCGCAAAATCTTTAAAGTCTATTACTTCTTCGCCAGACTGGTGAGATCTTTCAATATCCTTGTGTCGCCCCGACATACCGTTGTCCTTATTTATTTCTTGAATTCATTCTACTTTACCACTTATAATAGACTTAAATCAAAATAAATGCAAGTTTTTGTTAATTAATCAAGGTAAATTATATAAAGTTATTGACATATTGATTATTTTGTGATACAATCACAGACAATCAGCTCAGTACGAGGTGGAAGTCGTACTATGTCCTAATGGTAAGTTGATGTATTTTGACAATTCGGTACGCAATTAGCGTCAATTCATGCTATTTCGATATATTTGTTGCGGCTTCGCGCGTCGAGCGCGGCACGTTTTCTGCGAATTTCGCAGGCAGCGTGCTGCGCTAGAAGCATTGTCGAGCGGTTCGCTCCGAAGCTCGCGCAGTATACGTAGTAATGATTGAGTAAGAGAATAAGTTGAGGTTGATGGGATATTGACAGTAGCAGCGACTAGCCGATAAAATCAAATCGTCGGTTAATCGCCGCTACTGTCATGCCAACAGTAGCGGGCATTTATCCACCGGGAGCGCACCACGCGCTCCCATGAGCTCGAAAGGAGCTCCATCTATGTCCACCGCACCACCTCCCGCCGGCCAGGCGGGGACGGGGGCGCCGCCCCCGCCAGTCGTTGGGGGGACGACGGTTTTCGTCCCACCCCTTAACCCAATGGCGACCTCCAAGACCATTGAGGCGAGCGCCTCTCCGGAGGTGCTCGCCTGGCTCAAAGCCGCTTGGAGTGAGTGGGACGCGCGGCCTCAGGTCGCCGTCGCACTCGTCTACAAAGCCTGTCAGGCTGCGGGGTTCACCCCGCAGCCTGACAATAACTTCCGCGGGTTTACGGCGTGGGTTCCGAGCAGCGTCGGCGACGCCGCTCAGACCCGCGTCATCCCCGCTGCTGCGACGCCGGCACGCCAGCCGGCGTCGCAGCAGACCACCACCGTCACCCCCACGTGGGGCAGCTTCCCGGCATCTTTGCCGGGAGCGGCGGAGACCACCACCTCCGACGCCTCCGACACCACCGACACCGATAAGGCGGTCAAGAAGGCTGCCAAGAAGGCGGCTGTCAGGGCTGAGAAGGCTGCCAAGAAGGCGGCTGTCAGGGCTGCCAAGAAGGCGCGTCAGCGCGCCCTCTTGGCTGGCATCGCCGCGGCTACGGCGGCCGTGGCGGCCGTCATCGCCGCGGCTACGGCCGGATGGGTGGCGTTCGGCGCCGCCATCACCGCCGTCGGCGCTGGTATCGCCGGCGCTACCATCGGCGCCAAGACGTTCGCCAGTACCAAGCCCCACCCACAGCCCTCTCACTCCCAGTGAAGTAGGGCTACACTCAATCACCACTACCACCCCGCCTCCGGCGGAACCTTGCCATTCCAGGCAATCGTTCTGTCGGGGGCGGGCAACCCCACGAAATGTCATGATTTGATTCTAATTTGCCTGCCAGTTTTCTAGCTGCTATATTCATATATGAACATTACCAGCCCGATTATCAAATAATAGTTAAAAAGGAGTTATATCATGAAGCTATTTGCCGGCCTTTCTGCTATCGCCGTGGTAGCGGTCAGCGCTGCTAGCGTTGCTAGCGCCCTAAACGCCAATCAGCCTAATAACGCGCCAGCTACCAACAAAACACAGCAGCCAGTCTACCGCTGCGAATCGTTAGGTATCGACCATATCGCTAGCGACAGCTACAAATTTTCTGTCAAGTACGCTGCTTATAACGGCGCCACCTACAAAAGCACTGTTTACCGCGTCTACGACGCCAACGGTAAAGAAGTCTACAATACTGCCGGCGCTAAATTCAAAGGTTTCGAACCTGGTAATTACACCGCCAAGGCTTTCGTCACCGTATCAGTCAATGGCAAAGACGAAACTGTCACCAGCGACGGCTGCACCAAGACTTTTACTATCAAATCCGCTCAAAACGACCAAAATAATAAGCCGGACAAACCATCCGAGCCGGCACCGCAGCCGCAAGAGCCGTCCAAACCGACCAATCCAAACCAAAACAAGCCAGACGACCAGAAGCCGACGCCGCAGCAACCTTCTAAACCTGACAACCAAAACAAGCCCAACAATCCGACTCCGCAGCAACCATCGACCCCTGCCAAACCAACAGAGCCGTCTAAGCCAACTACACCTACCAAGCCGAGCCAACCCGACACAAAGCCGACTACGCCAAATACACCGAATACACCATCAAAGCCAGCGGCTCCAGCTAATCCAGCGCCTACAAACCAGCAGTCCTCGCCAACAGCTACCGCAGACTCCAACGCCACGACTACACAAACAAACACAGCCAACAGCCCGTCTAACAACGCTAGCGCGCCAAATCAACTACCAAAAACTGGTATCAGCGAGCTAGCCGGCCTAGCTGGTACTGGGTCGCTTGGCTACGCGCTGTATGCTTACATAGTATCGCGCAAAAACCGTTAATCTAGCTTGACCGCTCGCACTTTGCTCTAATAAATAACCCCGCTCTTTCGACCGGGGTTATTTTATTTACTAATTCAGTGTTCGCCTGACCAATTCGCGGGTAAAGAATTCCAGCGTATCGCCGATAGCCAGCTGCAGCTTCTTCTGTGTCCGTAGGCTCAAGCCGCACATCTCGCCTTCGAATACTTCTTTGGCTTCCTGCTGCTGCCGCTGAACGTTAGCGACCTCTACCTCGGCAAGCTGCTCGCCGCCGCGCTTGACGCGCACTAACAAATTCGGCGTTACTTTGCCGCTGATTACTTCACCGCCACAAATTACCTCGTCGCGCATCGTCCGGAAGACGCCTTTGACTTCTAATACGCCGACTTCCGTCTCGACCACTTCTGGCGACAGCAAAGCTTCCATATTTTTGCGGGCATCGTCTAGCAGTTCGTAAATCACTTTGTAAGTACGCACCCGCACGTGATCGCGGCTCGCCAAGCGCTTGACTGCTGGCGGTATTTCGACATTGAATCCGTAAATAATAGCATCCGAACTATCGGCCAAACGCACGTCGCTCTCGTTGATATTGCCGACGCCGCTGCCAATAATCCGCAAATCAATAGCACCGCCCGTATCAACCAGCCGCAAACTATCCATCACCGAGGCTAGCGAACCCTGCACGTCAGCCTTGACGATGACGTCGAACTCTTCGCTGTCGTGCTTTTGAGTCATCATTTTCAGCAAATCGGCGCCAGTGACGTTGGTGCTGGCAGCTTGCCTTTCTGCTTCAATTTTAGCCTGCTCTACCTGGGCGCGAGCAATCTTCTCATTCTTCACCACAGTGAAGACATCGCCGAACTGCGGCAATTCCTTGAACCCGGTGACTGTCACTGGCGTTGACGGGCCAGCTAATTTTAGCGCCTCGCCGCGGAAATTAGCCAGAGTGCGCACCTTGCCGTATGATGTACCGGCAACCAGAAAATGACTCGGTTTCAGCTGGCCTTGCTCGACTAGCAGATTGACCACCGAACCGCGGCCCTTTTCCATGTGCGCCTCAATCACCAAGCCTTCCGCCGGCACGTCAGTATCGGCTTTCAGCTCCTCCATATCAGCCACTAGCAGCACCATATCTAGCAATTTATCGATATTTTCGCCAGTTTTAGCGCTAATCGGCACCATAATCGTGTCGCCGCCCCATTCCTCTGGATTCAGCTGGTATTCGCTGGCTAATTGAGCTTTAACGCGGTCGATGTTGGCACCTTCTTTGTCGATTTTGTTAATAGCTACGACAATTTTAGCATTGGCATTGCGCGCGAATTTAATCGCTTCGACCGTTTGCGGCATCACGCCGTCGTCGGCCGCCACCACAATCACCACTACGTCGGTCAAAACCGCGCCGTGCTGGCGCAGCGCCGCAAAAGCCTCGTGGCCTGGCGTATCTAGCAGCGTGATTACGCGATCGCCGCGCTTGGTTTGGTAAGCGCTGATATGCTGGGTAATGCCGCCTGCTTCGCTAGCTACGGTTTTCATGCCGAGGATTGTGTCTAGCAGCGTAGTTTTACCGTGATCGACATGCCCCATCACTGCTACAATCGGCGGCCGCAGCGATGCCTTGGCAGACGGCTTGTGCAAATGTTGCACTGGCGCAGAATTAACTTCTTTTCGCTTCAATTGCACGGCAATTTTTAGCTCCTCGACGATAATTTGCGCCGTCTCGAAATCAATCCGCTGATTAATTGTCGCCACGATGCCGTTTTTGAACAATTCACCGACAAGCTGCGTTACTGGCAGGTTCAGAGCCTCAGCCAATTCTCCAACGGTAATAGAATCGGCAATCATCAGAACTTTCTCTGGCTGGCTCATATTTCTCCTTTCTACCCGCAGCTTATCGGGACAATTATCCGCTAGATGCGCAGGCTGTTACTTGGTTTTCTTTTTCTTGCCGCCCAAACTCAGGCTAATTTTGCGGCCTTCGCGGTCAATGTCGAGAATTACGAATTCTTTGCGCTCGTTCAAGGTAAAGACCTTCTCGGGATCAACATCGTTGCCGCTGCCAAGCTCCGAGATATGCACTAGCGCCTCGACAGCCGGGCTAATCTGGACAAAGGCGCCAAACGGCGTAATCCGCGTGACCGTGCCTTCGACTTTTTGGCCTTTTTCGAGCTTCTCAACCTCGTCGAGCCACGGATCTTTGGTCAGCTGCTTGACGCTCAAGCTCAAACGGTCTTTGTCAATCGAGATAATTTTAGCTTCAACCGACTGGCCGACTTTGACGTAATCATTCGGATTACCGACACGCTCCCAGCTAATCTCTGAAATGTGAATCAACCCTTCGATACCATCAACATTAACAAACGCGCCAAAGTCGACTACGCCCGTCACCACGCCTTTAACCGTATCGCCAACTTTCAGCGTAGCAAAACGTGCTGCCAAGCCGTCTTTGATAGCTTCTTTTTCAGAGAAAATCAGCTTGTTAGTTTTGCGGTCGCAATCCAAAATACGAACTTTCATCGGCCGGCTGACCAGCGCGTTCAAGCGAGCAAGAATTTCGTCCTTGTCGGCGCTGCCAACGCGTGGGTAATGCTCGGCGCTCAGCTGCGAGACCGGCAAGAAGCCGCGCACGCCCTCGTACTCGACCAGCAGTCCGCCGCGGTTCGCGTCGTACGGCGTAATCTCGACAATTTCAGCAGCATCAAAATGAGCTTGAATTTCTTCCCAGCCGCGGTCTTTGGCTGCTTTGCGCAAACTCAGCAGACTATAGCCGTTATCAAGCTCGGAATCAATCACGCTAGCCGATACTTCGTCGCCAACATTCAGCTGGCGGCCGAAACCGACCTCGCGGCGCGGTACGTAACCAATTCCTTGTGCACCCAAATCTACTAATACTTCGTGTTTTCGCACGCTCAAAACGTGCCCAGTTACCATCTCGCCAGCAACTAGCTGTTTCGCATTGTCGCCCGCCAAGAGGTCGTCCATCGTAATCGTGGCCTTTGCCATAAATACGTCATCAGCAGATACCCGGGATTCGGATAAACTCTGCCAATTCTCCTTTCTTAAATTTAATATTTCTCGAGCAACACAAAACAATGCGCACTCAGCCACTTACCAGTATACCTTATCCGACCTCTAATGTCTAGATGAGGCGGCGCGATTTGACGTAAGCAACTCCTAGCCCCAGCAAGCCGGCGCCAGCTACAACCGCCAGCACATCGTCAACCGGGCCAGTCTTTGGCAAACTGCTGGCTTCATGGCCAGTTTTCGGCAGCTTGTTGTTAATAGCAGCAGACGAACCTGTTGCCGAGTTATTAGAGCCGCTAGAAACAGTGCTAGAAGCGCTGGAATTGGAGTTGGAATTAGAAGCCGGAGTCGAATTATTAGAATTGCTGCTAGTAGAGGCGCTCGATGTGTCCGACGCGCTTTTTTGGTCGCTCTGGCTGGCCGCACCAGCGTTCGACTTCTGTGCTGGATCCGAACTGTTGTTACTTTTGTTCTTGTCTTCTTGCTTTTTCAATGTATCAGCAAGCGAGTTTTTTTTCTTCTCGTCTTCCTTAGGCTTATTAGCTTCAGTGTTGCCCTGGTTTGTATCTTTTTTTGGCGCTGGCGCAGTGTTGCTGCTTTGCTCGTTTTGAGTTTTTTGGTCGTTTTTGGCAGTTTCAGATTGAGACGTTTGTGCCGTTTGCTGCGTATCTGTCGAATTCAATTCGCCCGAATGGCGCACCATGTACACGCCGCCAACAAACGCCGCTGCTAGCGCCGTCCCCACCAGCACAAAACCAATCACTGAACCTTTCTCGCTACGATGTGCCACTTTACTGTTGTCCTCTCATAATTACCTTACTTTTCTATATTATACACCTTTTCTGCAATAATATCAACTATACGCTATACTATCGTCTGTGATACGATAGATTCATGATAGTAACAATCGATACTGGCGGGACAAAGACGCTCGTCACCTCTTTTGCCGATAACGGGCACATGAGCAAACCGCTTAAATTTCCCACTCCCAAGGAGCCAAAAGCTTATGTCGCTGAGTTAAAACGCGTAGTCCGCGAACGCTATTCAGACAAAAAAGTCGATGTTATAGTTATCGCTCTACCTGGTATTATCAAGAATGGCACTGCTGTCTGGTGCCAAAACCTCAGCTGGGCAGATTTTCACGCTTCCCGCCTGCTGCGAGACTTGCTGCCAGGCGTGCCGGTGCTCATCGAAAACGATGCCAACCTAGCTGGGCTCGCCGAAACGCGGCTTTTGCGAACAATCCCCAACTGTTCGCTTTATGTCACAGTTAGTACTGGTATCGGTACTGGAGTTTGCACTAACGGCTACATCGACCCGGGCATGCGCTACAGCGAAGCTGGCCGCGCGCTCGTCGAATATGGCGGCAAGATCCACTCGTGGGAAAGCTTTGCCTCTGGACGGGCCATTGTCGACGCTTATCACAAATTTGCTCGCGACATCACCAGCAAACGCACCTGGAAGAAAATCGCTGATCGCATTTCGCGCGGCTTTCTGGCCGTCATCCCGATAATTCAGCCTGACATTATCATCATTGGCGGTAGCGTCGGTACTTATTTTGAACGGTACGGCGATTACTTGCGCGATATTTTAACTTCACATCTGCCGCCGCACATTCCATGTCCAAAGATTATTCAAGCACGCCATCCCGAGGAAGCGGTTGTCTACGGATGTTATTACTATGGCAAAGATTACTTGGCTCTTGCAAAAAATAAGCGCTGACGCCGCCCAGCCGCATCTCGAGCATCTCACCCTAGTACCGGGTGAGATATTTCGTTGGAATTATACCGCTTGTGCTATTACTTATAACCCTAACGACCCTCATGCCTGCCAGCGCTTGCTCCATGAATACGGGCATGCTCTGCTCAATCATTCTGGCTATTCTCGCGATATTGAACTAATCGCTATGGAACGCGCCGCTTGGCAAAAAGCACTAGAAACCGCAGCTAAATTTTCGGTAGCAATTGATAGCGAATTAATTGAAGATGATATTGACACCTACCGCGACTGGCTTCATTCCCGTTCGCAATGCCCGCACTGCCAAGCTGCCGGCCTGCAATCCAGCGCCAACAAATATTCCTGTCTCGCCTGCGGCCGTTCCTGGCGAGTAAACCAAGCCAAACTATGCCAGCTGCGCCGCTGGCTTGAATAGTCTGCTTGATGCGAAATTTGATCAACTAATTCATAACTACCGATTACTCATAAAACTTAAAAAATGCACCTCCGTAATGGAAGTGCATTTTTGTATAGTCAGCTAGTTTTACGCTGCGAGCGTAACGTCATCCTGCGTAACAGTTGTTTTCGCTTTACCGCGGCGGCTAATGCGGCCGCCTTTAGCGCCAGCAATACGAGCTAACTGCGGATTAGCAGCAAAACCGCCCGTGTGCCCGTTTTGTCCGCCTTTACGGCCAATTTTTGCATAAAAATTTGGGTCTTTGGCTAGATTTTTTTGAGCCGCTTTCTTGCCGCCAACTTTTGTTCCTGCCATATTGTTGTCTCCCGCCCGCTCTGGGCAATATTAAAAGGGCTCGCCTACCTCTGTAAGAGACAGGTAAACCCTCGCTTTATCTCACATACGTTATATGTACTCTTTTATATTAGCACAAACGAGACAAAATGTCAATGGTTACAAATTATGAAATTATGGTATAAAAACCATTGCGTTTATTCGTCTGGTGCGATATTATAGATATGCACCTGTTTGAACCTTCAAAACTACGAGGTTCACCACAAATACGATTCTCGTTTTCTGCGAGATCCGAGAATATAAAAATAACGCTCTCGAAAGAGCGTTATTTTATTTACTGAACTATCACGAAACGCAGCAGCAATCCGGGAGCCTGCTCATCTCACAAAGACATCCTAAACGCTATCGGACAATCTGTAGTTTCACCGCTAACAGACAGCGGTACTAAACATGTCAGCCAAAAATAAAAACCACCCTTTCGGATGGTTTTTATATAATTCGGCACCGTGCTAGATTCCCACTTGCGCAGTATTATCGCCGCTGAGGAGCTTAACTTCTGTGTTCGGAATGAGAACAGGTGTTTCCTCCTCGCCATGGGCACCGAAGGAGGGGGTTTAAAGCGCTTGGTTCCACATATAATCGCGTGGTGGGCCAAACCCCTTCCTTCGATGTCCTTGTTCGGCTAGCTCGTGCCTATAATCGAAAGATTAACGTTGGTGCGAACACCAATTACTAGTTAAGTCTACCTTATCCACGCTATCAATGCAAGCATTAACCTCGTAGACAAGGACATAAAAAGGCAATGGGACTATTAGTATGCTTCGGCTCCATACATTACTGCACTTCCACCTTGCACCTATCAAACAGATAGTCTATCTGTGTCCTCATAGGGAAATCTAATCTTGAGGTCAGTTTCGCGCTTAATATGCTTTCAGCGCTTATCTGGTCCGCACATAGCTACCGGACAATGCAGCAGGTGGCCACAATCCGTACACCAGCGGTGCGTTCACCCCGGTCCTCTCGTACTAGGGGCAAATCCTCGCAAATTTCCTGACGTCCATACCGGATATAAACCGAACTGTCTCACGACGTTCTGAACCCAGCTCGCG
>CAUSEX010000030.1:0-9643 GCA_963531145.1 uncultured Candidatus Saccharibacteria bacterium | reverse complement strand
TTCAGTATCGCCTTCTATAACTTGTCTATGAAGCCGGAAGAGCTTGGTCTGAGCCTCCTTAGCCAATCGCTAACATTTGAACGCAATAAGCCTAGAATTATTTTTTATTTTGCCGACACCACATTTATGATGCCAGTACCAGATTAAGGCATAGATTTCCTCGCCTCCATATTCCTTACACGTTAGACCCCCTGCACCATACGATAAAATTTCTGGTAATAATTCTGTTAAGCTATTCACCAGAAACAGCCCTCTCTACATTCAGTCGTTAGTTGTGCTAACTGATATTTTACAGAATTACAAATCAACATATCTAGCGTATCGTTTCAAGGCATAAAGCACATTTATTTACTCCAATTATCCCGTTATCTAGTGTGGTATTTTTTACCTAGCAATCTTGCTAAAAAACATTGACACAAGCAGATTTTCACATTACTATAGAGATAGTTCCTGAATAAAAAAATTATACAGGAACCAGAAATAAACACTTCAGAAAACTCCACAACCATTAGAATGACTACTACTCGCAGGTAGTCATTCTTTTTTATCGCATAAATCAAAAAAAGCCCGAGAGGCTCTATAACAAACGATGTGGTGGAGCTGCCGGGTACTGCCCCCGGGTCCGCAGAGTAACCTGTTGTTTGTCTACGCACATAGTCTAACTCGTTAAATAATCGCTTATCCGCTCAAAGCTAGACAAACATACGAACTAGCGATCTGCTTAAAATCTTAATCAATGATATAGCAGAAATATCAACTAACCGATCTTGCTAAATATGACACACCTAGCCTATAGCAAGAGTCTAGGCGGATGCGGCTGCCAGTAATATTACGCAGCTAGCGCAAAGGCTGTCTGCCGTGGCATCAATGATGCAACAAACGCCTTCGCTTTGTTTGCAAATTTTGCATTTATATTCTGATAACGTCAGAAGTCGGTACGCAAAACAACCTGTTAAATTCTCTACGTCGAACGCTATATCAGCCCCACGTTACTTTTGACATTATATCACTTATTTACATCATCCGTATAGTATGATTAACTTTTAACTATATGGTCATGGCATCAACCGCTAAAATCCTTACGGTTTCACCCGTTGGATACGATGGCAGTATCGTAGAAGTAGAAAGTGACATATCAAATGGGCTGCCTAGTATACGCATAGTTGGTCTCGGTAATAAATCAATCGACGAATCTAAAGAACGAGTCCGCAGCGCCATCGTCAATTCTGGCCTAGAATACCCAACTAAACGTATCACCATCAACCTTGCGCCTGCCGAAATTCCAAAAGAAGGTACACATTATGACCTACCTATCGCCTTGTCTATCTTGTTATCAGCCGGACAACTCCGCGAACAGGATGTTGCAGATTCTATATTCGCTGGCGAGCTAGCGCTCAACGGAGACATCCGCCCCACTAGCGGCGCTATCAATATCGCCGAAACCGCAAAAAAATCTGGTATTAATACTATATACTTACCTTCTAATAACGCTAATCAATCGTCTCTCGTAGGCGGCATAAATATCATACCTGTAGATAATATCAAGCAGCTTTACCTGCACTTAAAGAAAGAAAAAACCATCACCAAGGATGCTGTTTGTCCGCACATTTATTCAGAAGAAAGCGAGCCCAACAAACAAACCCTGCTCGATGAAGTTGCCGGTCAAGAACAAGCAAAACGCGCCCTCATAATCGCAGCGGCAGGACATCATAATATATTGCTATCCGGACCTCCAGGAGCCGGAAAATCAATGCTAGCAAAAACCCTACCCAACCTACTACCTCCGCTCTCGCCTGAAGAAATGTTAGCGGCTACAAAAATATACAGCATAGAGGGTTCCTCGACAGAATCTATTATCCGTCAGCGTCCGTTTCGTTCCCCGCACCACACAGCCAGCCAGACATCGCTTATCGGCGGCGGATCAAGCCCGAAACCTGGCGAGATTAGCCTAGCGCACCTAGGAGTACTTTACTTAGATGAAATACCTGAGTTTTCGCATTCTTCTATTGAAGCCCTGAGACAACCCCTAGAAGACAAGAAAGTTACTATTACCAGATCGCGCATGCGTGCCACCTACCCCGCTAACTTTATGCTGGTTGCTACCATGAACCCTTGTCCTTGCGGATATTTTGGCGACCAAACCAAAGAATGCTCATGCACTCCAGCGCAAATAGCTAATTATCAACGCAAGCTATCGGGTCCGCTTATGGATAGAATTGATTTAGTCGTACACGTCTCACGCGTACCGAACAGTACATTGTCTTCATATAATTCGTTGTCTTGTAAACAACACAAAACTGCAGCAAACTTGATTAAAAATGCCCTCAATATCCAATCAATAAGGTACAATTGTAGCGATAAATACAACAGCAATTTAACAAATAGAGAAATAAATACATTTGCTAAACTTGATGAGAAATCAAAAAATATGTTGTCACAGGCTTCGGATAAACTGAGCTTGAGCCCACGCAGCTATTTCAAAATCATCCGTGTCGCCCGCACTATTGCAGATCTAGACAATAGCGCCAAAATACAAGCTGCACATATCGCAGAAGCTCTCCAATACCGATAACGAGCTTGATTTATTATCGGTAATTTGTTACCATGTACAGCGAGTATAGACTCAGTAAAACAACTGTTCTAAAGGAGAACTACGATTAATAATTCAACTCGCATAAATAACGCTATCCGCAGCAATGAGCTTCGCGTGATCGGGGCTGATGGTAAGCAGCTTGGCGTTATGTCTTTAAGAGAAGCTCTAGATATTGCACAAAAAGCAGGCGTTGATTTAGTAGAAATATCGCCTAAAGCCAACCCTCCTGTAGCTAAGATTGTTGATTGGGGAAAATATCAATATCAGAAGATGAAGGAGCAGCAAAAAGCACGGCGCAATAATAAAGCTAACGAGCTAAAGCAAATGCGATTTGGTTTGAAAATCGGTAGTAACGATCTAGAGATCAAGCTGCGCAAAATACGCGCTTTCTTGTCGGACGGACATAAAGTAAAAATCCTTATTTTCTTCCGCGGTCGAGAAATAGCCCATAAAAATTTAGGTTATGACTTGATAGACAAGATGATGGAACAGCTAAAAGACGAAGCTACGCTCGAGCAAAAACCAACGATGGCCGGGAGAAATCTCAGCATAGTAATAAGGAGTAAATAATGCCAAAAATGAAGACCCACAAGGGCACTGCTAAGCGCATAAAGCTAACCAGTACCGGCAAACTTACCCGTCGCCGCGCATTCGGGAACCACATGCTATCCAAGAAAAGCAAGTCGCGCAAGCGAAATATTAATACCAGCGCTATTATTAAAGGCGGCATAGCAAAAAACGTTAAGCGAGCATTGGGAGTCTAATATATGCGAGTCAAACGAGGAGTCGCCGCTTCGGCGAAACATAAGAAGACCTTAAAATTAGCCAAGGGAATGCAGCATAACCGCACCCGAAGCTTTCGCTTAGCTAAGCAAGCCGTAATTCGCGCCTTGCAGTACGCATATCGCGACCGCCGCAACAAAAAGCGCGATCTGCGCAGCCTGTGGATTGCTCGTATCAATGCAGCTGCCCGCCAAAATGGCACAACCTACGGTAAATTGATAGCAGGTCTTCGCGCGACCAACATTGAAATCAACCGTAAGGTCCTCGCTGACTTAGCCGTCAACGAGCCGGAAGCTTTTTCTGAGATCGTCAAAGAAGCAACAAAGCAATAAAAATTCTTCTTCTACTTAGAACTTAAGCCTAATAAAAGACCGCGAGATCAACTAGCGGTCTTTTATTAGGCTATCTATAAGCCGGGTTCTGTTATCGGTAATCATCTATCTAGGCTGCACATTGCTGCACAGCTCAAGCGGATGTTAGTATTATCAAGCGAACAACTTATGCGATAATACACCTTGCAGCTGGCAGGGTTTACCCTCCTTCTATGTCACCATAGTCGGCTACGGTCTCTTACACCGCTCTTTTCACCCTTACTATCAGTCATCGTGCATTAAGCAGATTTGAGATAGCGGTATCGTTTCTGTGGCACTTTCCCTAGAGTTACCTCTGGTCGCCGTTAGCGACTGCCATGTCCTACGCTGCCCGGACTTTCCTCTTGTTCTGTAAAGAACCAGCGATTACCCGATAGCCTAGCGTAATTATATCACAAAAAGCCTCCAGGCTAGCGACTGATATTCCCCGCTTATTGCAAGGTGGGTTCTCTCACAATATTCCCACGAGAATACCGCTGTTGAGATCCCTATCAATGATTTGTTAGGAAAATCATATACGCTGATGCCTAAGAGGCTAATTATATTGTACCACGACTACCCGCCAAAAACGATAGAGAATCCTTTTAGTATGTTTACTATTATAAAGCTCATATAAGTAACTATTAACGAACCGCCAACCATAACTATGGCAAAGATTAATAAAACACCATATCTCTCTATAGTATCGAAAATGCTCCTCACAAAGTCGGGGGCAAGCGCATACAGTACTCGCGATCCATCCAATGGTGGTATCGGAATTATATTGAAAGCAAAAAACCCCAAATTCACCATTGTAAAAGCCGTTAATACAGAGTTCAACAAAGAACCCGCCTCGGACTTAGAGACTACAAGTATTGCGTACGCTACAAACGCTAAAAAGAAGTTCACCAACGGACCGCTTATAGCTACCAGTGCCACTCCAATCTCGCCATACTTTATGTCGCTTGGGTTAAAAGGCACTGGTTTTGCACCACCAAAGATTGGCACGCTAGCCCCAGTTGTCATGTTTGTGATAATTATTATCATCGGCAGTAATATAGTCATATACGGATCTATATGTTTTATCGGATTCAAAGTTAATCTGCCAAAATCATACGCAGTTCGATCACCCAAACTATTTGCCACCAAGCCGTGAGCTAATTCATGCAACGTCATCGACACAAATATCACCACCAAAACAATAATTATATACAGAACATCCATCTAATTTATCATTGTACCAGCTCTTGACGAAGAATCAAAACCAGAGTATACTAGGACAGATTGATAATAACCGTAATTAAGAAGTGGAATCTACAATGGCAGCACGATGTGAGCTGACTGGCAAAGGCAAGCAGTTTGGAAACAAAGTAAGTTTCTCTCTGCAGCGCAACAAGCGAGTGTTCAAACCCAATCTTCAAAGAAAGACTCTCGTTGTTAATGGTAAAAAAATCACCATGGTACTTTCAACGAAGGCTATACGCACACTCAAGAAAAAAGGTATCATAGCTTCAGCCTAAGCCACAAAGTAAAATCCCCCTACAACAGGGGGATTTTATTATTTAACCTTAGACTATATTATCTCGTTCGCGACAATATATATGTCGTTAATACCGTTGGTAGCGAGGAGTCATTCTTTACTTTTAGTTTAGATACATTTTCGACAGGCGCACCCATTTCTTTAACAAAAACTTCGGCCGAATCCTGTGGCACTTCATAAGATATACCGCTATCAGCATAATGTATCGGCACGACAACCTTCGGGCTAATAGCACGAACCAGAGCCACAGCGCTCGTGGCATCAAGCGTATAGCCAGATCCACCGACTGGAACTATTAGGATGTCTATCACTCCAAGATTTTCTAATTGATCATCGTTTAATTTTGGTTCGATGTTACCAATAACACCTATAGCAACATTACCGCATTCTACCCGATAAATTGTATCTAGTTTTTCATTGCTGCCGCTATCAAGATGTCGAACAGCAGCAATTCCTTTTATAACAAAATCTCCTATTTCGTATTCGCCAGGACCATTAACTACGAGCTTTGCGCCATCTGCCTTAACAGCGAAGCGATCCTCGGTAGCAAGTTCAACACAACCGGTAGTTTTGGCATCTTTTAGTCCGATCAACGACAATTTCGGATCTGTAATAATAGTAGTCTTTTTACCCGAAAGTACAATCGTGTTTCCGCCTTTGTATTCTATGTCAAACACTCTTTTTTCCTCCTTCATTTCTATCGCTGCAGAATATTTTCACTATCTACTACAACTTCGTGTCTGCTTGATAATATATCATTAATGAACCTATCATGCACGCTCAAGCGATAATAGAATTCGTCGTACAGCATTCTACTAAACGTTAGCTGCCTACCGACTTTTATTTCTATTCCATTTACTACATCCGCTACACGTTTAGATTCGACATTACCGACGATCAATAAATCAACCTTGCTCGCTGAACCGCGAACCAATACGCCTGCTGCTATCACAATTTTTGCTTTAGGCAAAGCCGCCAGAGCAATTCGCCAATCGTCCGTCTCGCTACTAGCAGATTGTTTTGAAAATCTTTTTGGTTTTTGCTTACTAACATCATTATTAGTGAAAATCTCTTTGAGCGGTTTGTAGTGAATGTAAGAGCGGTTAATCTCGTAATATAGTTTATTATCGTTTGTATTACTCAGCAGCACACCGGCATCAAGCATATTAGATAGCTCTCTGCGCACAGAATTTATCTGTTCGCCAATCAACCGCGTAATCTCGCGGACATAAAACGACTTTCCAGGATTGTTAAGAAAGAGATGCAGAAGTTTTACCCTCGTTTTTGAACCAAATAATGCGTCAATCATACCGTAAACCCTTTATTATAAGAGTATCATATCTAAGAGCTCTTATCTAGATTGTTCACGATGTAGGTCCATGCTTCATCAATGCTAAACCATTTAATATCCTTATTCCGCCTCAGCCAAGTAAGCTGGCGTTTAGCCAACCGCCAATCTAGTACACAAAGTTTTCGCTCAAGTTCAGTCTCGTTAATTGTGCCATCTATATATTGTTTGACAAGCGGATAGACATTCCCAGTCATTGCCTCGTTGTACCAGCCCCACTTCTCTGCCGCGCGCATAGCTTCATTTATTGTTGTATTACTTACAATATTTTTTGCCCGCTCTTCAATTCTGCTTCTTAGAATGTCTCTGTCTGTCGCTATACCTACTAGTATAGTATTGCTAATTATTTTATCATTTTTGAGAGGTTCTTCCCCTTTGCGTAGAATAGCGCTAACAATGTGTCGCTTGTTTTTTATATTTTTCGGCAATTTAATGTTGTTTTTTTCGCAATGATATATAAGCTGTTCTAACGATTTATTCTCAAGTTTACGCCGTTCATCAAGATTGTTTGAATATGCCGTAAACTTAAAATCGTACAGTACGCTATCGATATACAAACCAGTACCGCCAGCCATAATCGGCAGATGCCCGCGTGAACGAATTTCGCTAATCCTTCGCTGAGCATACACCTTAAAATTCGCTGCCGTAAACCTCTCTCCTGGATCGACTATGTCAATACCCCAATGCGCTATCCCCTGTTGTTCTTCAGACGTAGGTTTAGCTGTACCAATATCGAGTCCGCGATAAATTGCTCGCGAGTCAGCCGAGATGACCTCACCGTTAAATTTTTTAGCGATCCGAATCGCTAGCTCAGTTTTGCCGCTAGCAGTCGGGCCAGCAATAACGACTAGCGGCAAATCTGTTACGTCAGCTGCTGCTAGCAATTTATTATCGCGCTCAACAGCGGCAGCTAATTTTTTCATTATTGAATGCTCTGAATGTATTCAGCTAGTTGATCAATAGAAACCTGTTCCTCGCCGGCGCGAGTACGAACGCTAACGACACGTGCAGCCTTATCCTTTGGACCAACTATAATTTGTACTGGAATTTTTACAACAGTCGCCTCACGGATTTTTTTGCCTAACGACTCATTGCGCGTATCTGCTGTGAATCTTACTTCGTTGTATTTTATAGGACGCATCAATACCTCTGTTTTTAGCACTGATGTAATTTCATCAACATAGTCATTTACTGTATCATTGACTGTAAGAATACGGACCTGTTCAGGTGCAATCCAGAATGGAAACCAGCCAGCCGTATGCTCAATGAACACGCTCAAAAAGCGTTCAATTGAACCAAGCAATGCACTGTGAATCATTACTGGACGCTCCGAATCGCCAGACTCATTTATGTATTCAAGGCCAAAACGTTCAGGCTGGACAAAGTCTAACTGCACTGTTGCAACCTGATGTTCTCGTCCAATCGCATCGGTCGCCATGAAGTCTATTTTTGGCCCATAGAAAGCTGCTTCGCCTTCCTGTTCAAAATAGTCAAGACCTTTAGCGACAACCGCAGCTTTGAGTTGCGATTGGGCTGATTGCCACAATTCTAACTCGCCCAAATAGCCTTCGCCATCGTCGCGGTAACTTAATCGCACGCGTAATTTCATGCCAACAATATCGTACAATTCTTGCGCGCAAGCTAGTAAATTATTAATTTCTTGTTCAATTTGGTCAGGCCGGCAAAAGACGTGGCTATCGTCCTGAGTTAACGAACGCACGCGGCTCAAACCGCCTAATTCACCAGTCTTCTCGTCGCGGTAGTCGGTCGTTGTTTCTAAATAACGTATCGGCATCTCGCGATAACTGCGCGGCTGCGAGGCAAAAATTTGAGTATGATGCGGACAGTTCATCGGCTTGAGCGCCATCTTGTCGCTAGTCTCTTGGCTAGTTACCAAAAAAAGTTCGTCGCCAAATTTTGCCCAATGTCCTGATGCTTCGTATAAATCCTTCTTGGTGATATGCGGTGTCCAAACTTTCGTAAAACCGTATTTTTGGCGCAGTTCGTTCGATAACTGCGCTGCCTTTTCGCGCAGAACCGTACCGCGCGGCGTAAACAACGGCAAACCGATGCCAACAAGCGGTGACATAGTATAAAGATCAAGTTCTTTACCGAGCTTACGATGATCGCGCTTCTTTGCCTCTTCTAGCATATCCAAGTAACCGTCCAGTTCAGCTTGAGTCGCAAAAGCGACACCGTACAAACGCTGCATCTGCGGGTTGTTCTCATTACCGCGCCAATACGCACCAGCAACACGCATTAACTTGAAAGCTCCAACCTTGCCGGTGCTTCCAACGTGACCGCCACGACATAGGTCAGTATAATCACCCTGCGAATACAATGATACAGTGTCAACCTTGCTTTCATCATCGCTGGCAGAACCAAGCTTCTGGCCCGCTAGGTCTTTCGCTATTGTCGTACCTGACCGTTTCAAGTCGTTAAGTAATTCAATTTTGTAAGGCTGATCGTTTTCTTTCGCCCAAGTTATCGCCTCATCAACCGGCACATCTTGACGCGTAAACGGCAGATCGCGTGCAATAATACTTCGCATTTCTTTCTCGATTCGGCTAAAATCATCCTCCGATATTTTTACATCACCAAGATCAATATCATAGTAAAAACCATTATCAATAGCTGGCCCAACACCGAATTTAGCCTGCGGCCATAAATGCTGCACCGCCTGCGCCATAATATGCGCTAGACTGTGCCGCATTGATTGTAGTTGCTGTTCGTTCATAATGAACCTCCTTTTTAGAAAATATAAAAGCACGCAAGCGTTTTTACGCGCGTGCCTCGGTCCCAAAAACGGGAGGTTCCACCTTGGCTATTACTCTTGCTCCGACTTTTTACGTGCGCCGCAACCGCCAACACGAGACTCAAGAGGTGGTTAGACTCCGTCAACGTCTACTTAGTATATTACTGGCTATTCTGTCATATTGCAATACGTATTGATTTCTGCTACCATTAAGTGCAGCTGGGCGATTAGCTCATTTGGCTAGAGCGCTTCATTGACGTTGAAGAGGTGAGAG
>CAUSEX010000029.1:0-9851 GCA_963531145.1 uncultured Candidatus Saccharibacteria bacterium | reverse complement strand
CCGATTCGACTCAGACTCATTACTCACCTTTCGTGTGATTTGATACTAACCCTGGTATTTTAGCATAGATTAGGGGTAAAATGCAAGGTTTACGTAACACGATTACTACAGCTATGGTAGAAGCCGATTGGATATGCAGATACAGATGCTAAGTGAAGGTTGCGGAGCTTAGCTTAGTTACTTAGTTTATGCTATGAAATATGTGCTATTGCTTGGCAAAACGAACCAGGATACTTATTTTTCAAATGATCGGACGCTTCTTCAGGGCTCACCCAATGAAGCGTAGTACCCGGCTCGCATGAATGAGGGATTTGGTCTGCTGGCAGCTGCACGCGGTAGACAATCAACATCAGGCTCGTCATCGTATTACCATACGATAGCTGCTTGACCGCTCTTGCCACATTCCAAAGCTGCTTTCCGACAACGCGATCAACGCCAATCTCTTCGTTTAGTTCACGCAAAAGTGCAGCTTCTATATCCTCGCCTTGATCCATTCTACCGCCTGGAATATCCCAATAGTCCTTATTTTTGAGCAGCAAAATTTGATTTTTATCATTTCGGATAATGGCTTTTATTCCGATTTGGAATAACTGCTCCGTCATGTTATATCTCCTCTTATTTTACCAATATTCAATCGGATAGGTAGTTTAGGATAGGTTTCTTACGCTTCTGTATACATATTATTATACAGACGCAGTAGATTATCTATCTAGCCAATAAGCCCTTTCTCCTTGAGTGCAGCGTCAATTTTGGTTCGGTTGAAGCCGCGAATGATTACGCCATCGATGTCGGTGACAGGTATGCTGCTAGATTTGTCGCTGACTTTAGCGAGGAGCTCGTCCATTGCGCCTTCATCTCCATCGATGTCGCGAACGGTATACTTCACGCCCAATTTGTCTAAGTATTCCTTTTCGGTTTTACAGTACGCGCACCACGTGGCGCTGTAAATGATTACTTGATTATCTTGATCGTCTTGATTGTTTTGGTCGTCTCGATGGCTCGTCTGGTCGTCCATAATTATCCCCCTTCATTAATTACAATCATTATATACACAACATCTAGCGTATGCAAGCTATTTATCGGCGCTAGATGTGCGGCTAGTCAAATACCACCCACCGTCAGCTGGCGATTGATAAATGTCAAGCTCGAGGTCGAGGTGGTATTTTTGCAGTTCTTTGATGGCGTTTAAGGCGGCTTGCCGGCTAGCGAAACGTTTCTTTTGCGGCGCGCGAGCGCTTTTGTTTTGGTACGGTGTATGTTTAGGGGTGCGGTTTCGTCTAGGCATAATGTCTTAAATTATACACTTTACATATAGCGGCTCATACTGCTACAATAGCGCTATGACCAGTGGGGCTGACAATACCGCCGAGACGCGGACTTCTGATAATACTGTATCTCGAGAAACTTTTACATCGTTAGGGCTAGCTATGGTCGGCGTGACGTGGAGGATGTATGCACCGATGCTTGGCTTGTTTTTTGCTGGCTTGTGGCTGGATAGTTTATTTAATAGTAAGCCGTGGTTGATGTTCAGCGGGTTCGCGGTAGGCGCGGCCGCCGCAGTGATTTTGGTGCGGCAACAGATAAAAAAGGTTAATAAGAAATGATGTTCGCGGCGCTACCCCATATATCAGTCAAGGCTGACGAAGTGTTTTCAATCGCCGGTTTGCCAATAACTAATGCTAATCTGGTTGGCATTCTAGGATTGGTGCTTCTGGTGTGGCTGATGTTTCGTACGCGGGCAGCGGTGCTTGGCCGCAAAAAATCGAACTTCGCAACGCGCTTAACTCTTTGGTGCATAGAAGGATTGTATAAGACGGTTGGGCAAGTGATTCCTAACCAAAAGTGGGCTCGCCGAGTGGCGCCGCTAGTGATGACGATGTTTTTCTTCATAGCCGGACAATATTGGCTCGGTTTGCTGCCGATTGTCGGGCCGATAACTGTCGGTCATACGCCGCTGTTCCGCGGTCAGGATGCCGATTTGAATATGACGTTTGCGCTGGCGACGGTAACTATCGTGATGGCGCAGGTGTATGCTGCGCGCGAGCTGGGTTTTGTTGGTAATCTGAAGCGTTACTTCGTTAATCCGTTGCGCGATCCGATTATGTCGTTTGTTGGTATTCTGGAGCTTGTAGCGGAGTTTTCGCGCTTGCTTAGTTTGTCGTTCCGCCTGTTCGGCAACGTGCTGGCGGGCGAAATACTGATTGCTATGATTGCTTATCTAGCACAAGTTGCGATGCCTGCAGTTCTGCAGCCATTTTATATTTTCGAGCTGTTTATCGGCGGTATTCAGGCTTATATTTTCTTTATGCTTTCGACAGTGTTTATATCGCTTGGTTTGGCGCATCACGGCGGTGATGAGGAAAAACAAACGCATGATGATTCTTCGACTTCTTCCGGCATGAAATTAACGGCCGAGGGAGTAAAATAAATTAGTTAATAATTAAATCATAAGGAGAAATATTATGGAAATCATAGCATTTACGCTAGCTTATATCGTTCCTGCATCGTTTGCAGCTATCGGCTGTAGTTGGATTGGCGCTTCGGCGATGAAAGCTGCTGGCCGCAACCCAGAAAAAATCAACGATTTGCGCACGATGATGATTCTCGGTATCTCGTTTATCGACGCTCTGGCGATTATCGGTTTCGTGGCAGCTATTGTCGGCAAAGTGATGTAAGGATTCGCGCGCGTGAATAACTTGCACTACTTTGCATCGGCTGGAGCTGGAGGCGATAGCCTATTGGGGCCGCTAGGAATTGATTGGCGGTTGTTCGTGCTGCAAACGGTTGCTTTTGCGGTCTTGCTGCTAGTGCTGAAAAAATGGGTTTATCCGCCTATTCTGGCTATGCTTGATAAGCGCGACGAGTCTATCAAAGAAGGTTTAGAGGCTGCCGAGCAAGCCAAAAAAGCGGCAAGCGAAAGCGAAAAGCGCACGGCCGCTATGCTGAAAAAGGCCCAGCAAGAGTCGCGAACTATTGTTGCTACTGCCAAGAATGAAGCGGCTGAAATGGTTGCTGAAGCCGAACAAAAGGCCAAGAACCAAGCCGATTCTATTCTCGAATCGGCTCGCAACGACGTCAGGGCAGAAGTTGCCCAGGCCAAGAAAGATTTGCGCGACCAGATGGTAGACCTAGTGGTCGATACAACCAGGAAAGTTACGCTGGATACGGTCGATCCAAGCAAAGACACTAGCTTGATCAAAAAACAGCTAGAGGAGATCAAATAGCGTGGCGGCCAGTACTATATCGCAGCGAAGACTAGCGGCGTATGTGGCTGGCCGATTGCTTGCAAGCGGCGATAAGAAGCGTCTTATCAAAGAGTTAGCAGCCTATTTGATCGAAACTGGCCGTGTGCGCGATCTCAATCAAGTGGTGGCGGCTATTGAAGAGGCGCTAGCGTCGCGCGGCGCTGTTGTAGCGACGGTTACGACTGCTCGCCCGCTCTCGCCAGAAAATAAGCAAGCAATTGTTAAGCAATTTACGCCGACTGGCGCCAAACTATATATTCGCGAACAGATTGACCCGAGCGTTATCGGTGGCTTCAAAATTGAACTGCCTGGCAGCCAGTTTGACGGCACAGTGATACATAAACTAACAACCCTCAAGGGTATAAAGTAAAGGAAAAGAATGGCTGATATTACAGTGACAGAGTTGTCGGACGAACTGCGCCAGGCGATTGCCCAGCTCGAGGTGTCTGAAGGTTTAGAAAAAGTTGGTATTGTGACTCGCGTGGGCGACGGCGTGGCGTGGGTGCATGGCTTGCGCGAGGCTGGTTATAGCGAAGTTTTGGAGATCCAAACAGCCGAGGGCGTGGTTGAAGCCTTTGCTTTGAACTTGATGGAAGATGAAATCGGCGCGGTGCTGCTAGGCAGCGACCAAGGTGTTTCCGCTGGCGATAAAGTCAAACTAAAAGGCGAAGTGCTGAGCGTGCCAGTCGGCGAAGAGCTGTTGGGGCGCGTAGTCAATCCGCTGGGCGAACCGCTTGACGGCGGTCCGGCGATCAAATCAAAGCAGCGCGGGCCAGTCGAGCGCGAGGCTATCGGCGTGATGGGCCGCAAATCCGTCCACGAGCCACTGATGACGGGCATTATGAGCGTCGATGCGATGTTCCCGATCGGCCGCGGCCAGCGCGAGCTAATTATTGGCGACCGCCAGACTGGCAAAACCGCCATTGCGCTTGACACGATGATTAATCAAGCCCGCCAGAAAACCGGCGTGGTCAATATCTACGTAGCGGTCGGCCAGAAGCTCAGCAAGATTGCTCGCCTAGTTGAACGCTTGAAATCTGAAGGTGTGATGGATCAGACTATCGTGGTGGCGACTAGTCCGAGCGACCCGGCTTCCCTACTCTATCTGGCGCCGTATGCCGGCACTGCTATGGGCGAATATTTCCGTGATAATAGCAAGCATGCCTTGATGATTTATGATGATTTAACCAAGCACGCAGTCGCCTACCGCCAGATGTCGCTGCTGTTGCGCCGTCCGCCAGGCCGCGAGGCGTTTCCGGGCGACGTGTTTTACTTGCATTCTCGCCTGTTGGAGCGATCGGCTAAGTTGTCGGACGAACTAGGTGCTGGCAGCTTGACTGCTCTGCCGATTATCGAGACGCAAGCTGGTGATATTTCCGCTTATATTCCGACTAATGTTATTTCTATCACCGACGGCCAGATATTTATGGAGACTGACCTGTTCTACCAAGGTATTCGCCCAGCGATTAGTGCAGGCTTGTCGGTATCGCGCGTCGGCGGTGCGGCTCAGACTAAAGTGCTGAAGAGTGTCAGCGGCAACCTCAAATTAGGGCTTAGTCAATTCCGCGAATTAGCTAGTTTCGCACAGTTTGGCAGCGACCTTGACGCCGAGACCAAGGCGCAAATTGAACGCGGCCAGCGCCTAACTGAATTGCTTAAACAGCCGCAGTATCAGCCGATGAGCGTCTGGGAGCAAGTTGTTAGCATTGTTGCGGTTAGCGAGGGCTATTTTGATGAAGTTCCAGCCGCCAAGATTAAAGACGCGCAGGCCGACTTGCTGGCTCGCTTGTGGACGAACCACAAAGCTGAAATGAAAGCGCTAAACCGAGGCGATAAAAAATTTGGCGAGGACAAATCTACCGCCAAGATTGTCAAGGACGCGGCGTTAGCAGTTGCTAAAGGATTTGAGGACTAACTAGATGCCGTCGACTCAGCAGCTTAAATCGCGTATTCGTTCGGTCAAGAACACTCGGCAAATCACCAAAGCTATGCAGATGGTGGCAGCTAGCAAGATGCGCCGCGCTCAAGAGGCGACCAAAAGCTCTCAAGCCTATACAGCGGCAGCACGCGAACTGCTGGCGTACTTGGCGCAGCAAGGTGCGACCGATAATCACCGTTGGTTCGTGCAGCGGCCGGTCAAAGCGCGCCTGCTGATTGTGGCAGCAAGCGACAAGGGGTTGGCTGGTGCTTATAACGCCAATATCATCAAGACTTATCTGAACGAGCTGCATCAAGATGACCAATCGGGTATCGCTAACAAAACTATCGCTATCGGCCGCAAAATCGCTCAAGCAGCAACGCGCATCAAAGATACTGAAATCGTCGGTACCTACGAGGATTTGCCTGACCGCGTGCCAGGTGCGCAGTTTCATGCTATTCTCAACACTGCCAAAGACATGTTCGAGGCTGGTACTGTCGATGCTGTCGACGTGATTTTCACGCGCTTTGTTAGTAGTATGACGCAGAAAGCTGATATCGTTCGCTTGTTCCCCGCCGGCTTTGTGCCCGACGATGAAATTAGCGATGACATCCGCGAAGCTAAGTTTGAACCAAGTCCTAAATATATCATAGATGATATAGCTTACCGGCTGATTAGCGCTCGTTTGTACCAAGCCCTGCTTGACTCGCGTGCTAGCGAACATAGCATGCGAATGCTGGCGATGAAGAACGCCACTGATAACGCTAGCGACTTAGTAGCCGACTTGACGCTAGAAATGAATAAGGAACGCCAGAGCGCAATCACTCAAGAACTGACCGAGATCAGCGCTGGCGTGGAGGCGATGCAATGATAAAAAAAGGAGTTACTATGAGTAAAAACCAAGGGAAAATCATCCAAATCATGGGCGTGGTGGTCGATGTTGAGTTTGATGATGGCTCGTTGCCAGAAATATACGAAGCGTTGACGGTCAAGCGCGGCCAGCAGACGATTACGCTCGAGGTAGCGCAGCATCTCGACCAACAGACAGTACGAACGATTAGTCTGCAAAACACCGACGGATTGCACCGCGGCCAAGTTGTTACAGCGACTGGCGCGCCGATCAGCGTACCTGTTGGCGAAGATACGCAAGGCCGCATGTTCAACGTAGTTGGCGAACCAATCGACGGCCGCGAGATTGCCAAAAGCGCCAAGCGGGCGCCGATTCACCGCCAACCGCCGGCGTTGACCGAACAGTCCAACAAAACTGAGATCCTCGAAACTGGTATCAAGGTTATCGACTTGATTGCACCGCTAGCCAAGGGTGGTAAAGCTGGCTTGTTCGCTGGCGCTGGCGTCGGCAAGACAGTTCTTATTCAAGAGCTGATTAACAATATTGCTAAGTTTCACTCAGGCAACTCGGTTTTTGCGGGTGTTGGCGAGCGAACCCGCGAAGGCAACGACCTCTATTACGAGATGAAAGACGCTGGCGTGCTGGACAAAACCTCGCTAGTATTCGGCCAGATGAACGAACCGCCTGGAGCGCGTTTGCGCGTGGCGTTATCGGGCCTAGCAATTGCCGAGTCCTTCCGCGATGAAGGTAAAGATGTGCTGCTATTCATCGACAATATCTTTCGCTTTACCCAAGCGGGCGCCGAAGTATCAGCGCTATTGGGCCGCTTGCCGAGCGCGGTTGGCTACCAGCCAAATTTGCAGCAAGAAATGGGCGCCCTGCAAGAGCGTATTACTAGTACCAAAAAAGGTTCAATCACCTCTGTCCAAGCTGTCTACGTGCCGGCTGACGACTTGACTGACCCAGCGCCAGCGACCACTTTTGCTCACCTGGATGCCACTATCGTGATGAACCGTGCTCTGACGGAAATTGGTATTTATCCGGCGGTTGACGTGTTGGATTCCAGTTCTAACTCGCTTGATCCAGAGATTGTCGGCGAGGAGCATTATGCGGTGGCGCGCGAAGTCCAGCGCGTGCTGCAGCAATATAAAGAGCTGCAGGATATCATCGCTATCCTTGGTATGGAAGAACTGTCAGATGATCAAAAGCAAACCGTGGCGCGGGCTCGCCGCTTGCAGCGCTTCTTGGCACAGCCGTTCCACGTTGCCGAGCAATTCACTGGCAATCCTGGTAGCTACTTCAAGTTAGAAGATACCATCAAGGACGCTAAAGACATTCTCGACGGCAAATACGACAACAAGCCAGAAAGCTGGTTCTATATGTCGCCAGTGCCGCTCAGCGAGAAGAAGGACTAAGCTCGAGATGATGCAGTTTCAGCTAATCACGCTAGCTGGTGTTAAGCTCGACGAACCAGTCTACGAGGTGATGATACCAACTACCGAAGGGCAAATCGCAGTCTTTCCGAGTCACGAACCGCTAGTAGCAGTGGCGCAACCTGGCGCGGTAGCGGTCCGCCGCCAGAAAACCGACAGCGATGACCAACTGGAATACTTTGCGATTAGCGGCGGCGTGGTTGAAATCAACCAGCAGCGCGTGCGGATTTTAGTCGACGAAGCCGAGCACGGCGACGATATCGTTGAAGCCGAGACTCAGGCCGCTCTCGAGCGCGCTCTCAAAATGCGCGATGAGGCTCAGGATCAGGTTGAGCTCGAAAAGGCTCACCAGCTGGTCGATCGCCACCGCGTACGTTTGCACGTGGCTGGCTTGCGCCGCCGCCATCGTCGGCGATAATTATAGCTACTTATGATCTATTGTTGCCAGATGGCGATAATATGTCGTCGGTTGTTGCTGCCATGCAGTCTATGATGTCATACATCTCGTGCCGTAGGTGGCCGCGCGGGAACATATTCGGAATTTCTTCGCGATATGGTGCTAGAAAACAATCTAGTATTTGTTCTCTGGATGCTACTGGTTTGCGCGTATCGAAATATGATAGCGAGCCTATATATGTTTTAAGGTCTCCAGTAAAGTCTCGCGGGTTGTTTCGTTTCTTAGAGCTAGTTATATCAATAATTCGCGGTTGAAGTCCGGTGTCATAGGCAGTGTTCTGGACTTGATAATCACCATGTTCATAGCCTAAGTCGTGCAAAATTATTAAGCCTCTAGCAGCACAGCCTAGCGCCCAAGCTACAGTACCATCGTCTAGTTTTTCACTTTTATACAAAACATTATCAAAGCTTGTTACGCCTTCTTCAAATTCAGTGATGATAGATAGATTGCTACTGCCATCACTCCTACCTATGTTTGCAAAACCTATTGGTTGGAATGTTAGTCGTCGTTGATCGTGACTGTTGATGTCGGTGGCAGTACGGAGCTCCTGAGCTGCGAGACTAGGTATATCTAGCGGCTTGATAGCCACGGGTTGTCTTGCTAAGGTGTCGTCTTCACTTCCGCCCTTGCCGTGTATCGTCATGTCCGCAAACCAAACCCCAAAGAAACTCTCGCGGCGACCTTAGCTATAGTCAGGACGCACAGTTAGATGCGCAGTATTCGATAGTTGCTCGGGCGTTTCGGTTTCGGTAATGAGCAATAGTTGGTTGGCGCTTAGCTCGCCTAGTTTCCGAGTTAAGCCTCTACCTTTTTGGGTCTGTTCTGGTGTTATAAAATTCGTACTAAGGTTTAGACGCTCTTCCATCTTTTTATTATAACATAAATATTATAAATTTTCAAGTAGTTGGCGGACTTCGTCGGTGTTTTTGGTGTTCATCAATTGTTCGCGCAGTTCCTTGGCGCCGTCGAAGTCGCGGATGTAGATTTTGAAGAAGCGTTTGAGGGTTTCGAAGGGGCGGCCGAGGGTTGGCTGGTAGTGGTCAAAGAGGTCGAGGTGGTAATGGAGTAAGTCGATAAGGTCTTTTTTGTTGTTATCGCTCCCGTCGTCGCCGTCTGCGACGGCACGTAGGTCGCTAGACGCGGGTCCTGTCAGTCGGTCCGCCCCTTCTTCTGAAAAATCAGAGATTTGTTCAGAAGCGGGCGCCGCCCCGCCGACTGCCACCCGCTTATCTTCAACGCCCGACGATAATTCCCTTTCTCGAAAGCAAAACGGATCGCTAAAAACTCCCCGTCCGATCATCAGGCCGTTAACGCCGGGGTGCTGGCGGGCGAGCTCCTCGCCGTGGGCGCGGTTGCGGATGTCGCCGTTGATGGTCAAGAGAGTTTGCGGAGCGATTTCATCGCGTAGTTTGACGATGTCGTCGATGAGCTCGTAGTGCGCTGGGACTTTACTCATTTCTTTTTTGGTACGGAGGTGAATAGTCAAGTTGGCGAGGTTTTGCGCGAGTAAGGTGCTAAGCCATTCGCGCCATTCGTCGATATAAGTATAGCCCAGCCGTGTTTTCACACTGACCGGTAGCCCGGCGGTTTTAGCGGCGGTGATGGCGGCGACCGCTACGTCGGGTTGGCGGATCAGCGCTGCTCCCCCAGATTTGATAGCGGACTTGGCGGGGCAGCCCATGTTGATGTCGATGCCGTCAAAGCCGAGTTTGGCGCAGTGAGCGGCAAATTGCTCCATGTCGCCCGGCTCGCCGCCCCAGATTTGGGCGACTAATGGATGTTCGTCGTCGGTTTTGATGAGCCGCCCAGCGATAGCTTTGTCGCCAGCATGCACCCAGCCGGTGGCATTGGCAAACTCGGTGAAAAACACGTCGGGCACGCCCGCCCTTTTGAGGACATGGCGAAACACCACGTCAGTGACGGCTTCCATGGGTGCCAAGATGAAAAA
>CAUSEX010000028.1:0-10812 GCA_963531145.1 uncultured Candidatus Saccharibacteria bacterium | reverse complement strand
TGCGTAACAACGGCGGCGGCTATTTGACGGCGGCGCAAGAGGTGGCGAGTCTATGGCTAGATAACGGCAAGACGGTCGTTACCGAAAAAAGCCGCGGGCAGGTGACTGAGACAGTCAAAACATCGGGCAATCCGATACTTAAAGGTAAGAAAACCATTGTCCTCGTTAACGGTAGCTCGGCCAGTGCCAGCGAGATTGTGGCCGGCGCGCTGAAAGATTATCAAGCAGCAACTTTGGTCGGTGAAAAAACCTTCGGTAAGGGAACGGTACAAAAGGTAATTAACCTATCCGACGATCGTATCCTCAAGGTGACAGTGGCCCGCTGGTACACGCCGCAAGACAGAAACATCACCAAAGAAGGCATCCAGCCAAACCAGACAGTCAAGATGAGCTCGGATGATAATAACGCTGGGCGCGACCCACAAATGGCGCGCGCTAAAGAATTAGCGTCATAGCCCTTGTGCTTATCGCCAGGCTGGTATACTATATAAACTATGGATACACGCAAACGCAAGATTTTGCTAGTAGAAGATGACACTGCGCTAGCATCGGTATATCGGTCGCGTCTTGAACTGGAGGGTTTTGACGTCTGTGAAGCAAATAATGGCGAGGACGCGCTGTCGTTAGCAGTTTCTGAGCATCCTGACTTGATTTTGCTGGACGTGATGATGCCGAAAATTAGCGGTTTTGACGTTTTGGATATTTTGCGTAATACGCCGGAGACTACTAACATCCGAGTGATCATGCTGACAGCGCTTAGCCAGCCCAAAGACAAAGAGCGTGCCGAGCAACTCGGTGTTGACGATTATTTAGTAAAATCGCAAGTAGTTATCGGCGATGTCGTCGAGCGCGTGCGCTACCACCTAGGCATGAGCAAGTAACTGCTTGTAGGATTGCTTAGTTTGGTTATTTGTGGTGTTGTATTTGACATTTTGCTTATGTTTTGATATAATAGCAGTATATGTCAGAAACACACACATCAGAAAGTACAGCACCAAGCGGCGAATCGCCTAAAAAACCTATAATAATTGGCTATCCAGTGCCAGGTAGCGAGCTCCCAAGCGCTGAGGATCTAGGTACCTCTGAAAAAGAGGCTAAGGCTAGGTTGAAGCTATTGAGTAAAGTAAGTGTTGGATTGGGTAGATTAGCTACTGGTAGGCAGCTTGATGTATCTGGAACTAGCGATGGATTAATTGAGCAAGCTAGAATGGCTGTTCTGATGTCCCGATTACATCCAGATACTCCTGCCTATTTACTTACTGAAAATACAGAGGACGGTAGTGGTGATGACAATGGTGATGGTAGTAGGCGTGCTACCTGGATGCGTGTTGATCAAGGTGATTTCAGTACAACGATAAATCCTGATAGCGAGGAAAATCATGGTTTGCCGCCGGCTGAAGATGCTCTTGATGCTTGGAAGGCACAATTACCGCAGAGCAATAATCAGCCGACAGAGCAGCCAAAGCCGCCAACTGATGAGCGTGAAAGATTGCGCGCTGCGCTAAAAGAGGCTGGCAAGCTGGATCCGACGAAAGCAGAGCCGAAGCCACCAACCCGCGAGGATGTATTAGCTGCATTAAGAGGCGCAACGACCGGAGCTAACAAACCAGTCCCAAGGTCGCAAGCCCGCGAAGAAGTGCTGGCTGCGCTTAGAGGCGGGCATCTTTCGCCAGCTACTGAAAAGGCTAGCTTAGACGGTGATCCGTCTATTGTCGATACTGAAAGCGAACCTCCCGCACCAGAAGATCAAGAAGAATCGGGAAGTTCAAATGAGCAAGATGACAGCCCAGATGAGTTATCGGCCGATAAACAGTCTCTTAGCGCTTCTGAGGCGTTAAAAGCGTTGGCGGAAGCAGACGATACGCGCATTTGTATAAGGAATATGTCAGATGCCGCAAAAAGAATAGTTAGAACTTTAAAGAGATCAGAGATACCGCTATCCTCTAATAATAATTTGCAAGAATTTGCGTCGGGCGTCTCAACGATGCTTAATAGGTTGGACGGTGTTGTTGAGAAAGCTAGAAGCGGTTTGCCGCTAGACGAAGTGTCTCGCCTGGGCGGTAGGATAGGCGAGATTAAGCGTGCTCTGACAGTACTGAATAACGCCGTCGCCAAGCAAGGCCGTTATGGACATAGTAACGAAAATTACTTACCGTATGCGATGAAACTAGAAGATAGTATCACAGAACTGCAAAGATTTATGAACGTATTAGTAGAGCGCCAAGAAAACAACGAACAAGGCTAGTAGCGGTATCTCGCTAGCCAGGGTAGTATACCTTATGTGAACTTAGCTTATTCAACGCAAACTTGGGTTCGCGGGTGAGTATTGCCAGTGAACGATGGCTTCTTGATATGTTTGAAGACTACGGTGCCGCTCTTGGCTGCGTGAATTGTGTAGTTGCGGCTGATATAAGTGCCTGGACCAGCAACTTTGGTACTGCCAGTCTGGCGAACTAGCACCTCGCCCTGGTTGACTTTTTGCCCGCCGAAACGCTTGACACCATTGCGCCTACCAGCACTTTTGTGGGTATTATCGCTCGAACCGCCAGCTTTAACGTGTGACATAAAACTCCTTTAATTTAATATAAGACAATCTATGCTATTGTACGCGAAGCTATCGAAAATGTCAAGCTTTACGAAAGTAATTACTATAGCAGGCGTGAGCTTGGTGAGCGGGCTGCTTTTAATTTTCATCGAGAGGTTTAAGCAGTAAGATTTCTCGTGCTACTACCTGGTTTTCGCGGTAGTAGAGTAGCTGTTCGTCGCTAACTAAGTTTAGATGTAGGCGTCGGTAGCCTAAATCTGCCAACTGATCAATAAGCGGTAAATGTGTAAATTTACCGCTATGGTCGCGCCAGGCGGGTACAGCGACGACTAGGATTGTACTCGGGTTAATTTGCGGGCGGATGTTTGCTAAAAATTGGCTGATGATATGATTGCAATTACCGCGGACTGCGGTGAGCTTGGTGGGTTTCGGCGGGGCCGAGAAGGGTTGGCCGAGGTAGGCCTCGCAGACGACGCGGTTGATTTCAGATTTTTGAGCAGTATTGAGCTTGACATCGGTGGCATCAGCTTGAAAGACCTGCCACTGGGGGTCGATCTGGTATTTATTATCGAGCCACTGCATGTTTTCTGTGGCGTAATCAACCATTTTTTGGCTCAGGTCGCTGCCGTAGACGTCTATCTCCTTGAGCCGCGCTTCTTGGATAACGGTGCCAGTACCGCAAAAAGGGTCCCAGAGGCGGCCAGGTTTCGTCTCGCCAGATAGATTTATCATCATCCGCGCTAATTTCGGCGGCAGCATACCGACGAAAGCATCGGTGCGCGGGCGAGCTTGGTCGCGGGCGGCCAGCGCAGTAATGTTCTGGGCGCCGACACTTTCAGCGATGATGAGACGGTTATTCGGCGCTCGGACGACTAGCAGCTCAATTTTCGTCGGCGATAGCCCAAGCTTGTTGTGATGGCTAGCAGCGGTGTTAAGGGCGATTTCTGGGTTCGGGATAAGGCGTAAGCTAGTGCCGCTGTCGCGTAATTTTTTCTTGATGAGCAGGCCAGTTTTTTGGACATCGCGCGGCGAGATTTTGAAGCCGTAAGCGCTGATACCAAGAGTTATTTTATGCTCGCTGGCGCGCCATTTGGCGGCGTAGTGCTGAACGATTTGGCGGCTGGCGGTTAGCCAATTACCGCGGTCGAGTTCGAGAACGACCCGGCCGGCTTTTTGGCTGCCGCCGAGGGTCTCGAAGTCAAAATTAGGCGAATCTACAAGCGCTGTTTGCTGCGAAAACCATCGAACATTGTCAGCACCGTAGAGCTGTTCTAGCTCGGCTACTCCAAGTGCTGGCTGGCGACCAAGTATTGTGATATGCATAAATATAGTATACTAGATTGTATGAAAAGGAGACTGTCTTTTCGATTGTGGTTGAGTATTGCCACGTTGCTGTTGATTGCTTTGATACTTTTTCTAGCTAGAAGTGAACTGGTATATGCTTGGGGTTTGCTAGGTAAAATTAACTTTGGCAAGCTTGTGTGGATGTTGCCAATTATTGCGGCCGGATATTTGGCGACTGGTGAGATGATTTTTTCGTATTTGCGCCAGAAAGGCTTCGTAAAGAATATTAATCCGGCAACTCTGGCACGCATATCGCTAGAGTTAAATTTTGTTAATCATGCTTTTCCTAGCGGCGGTGTCAGTGGTATTTCGTATGCTAACTGGCGTCTAGGCAAGTACGGTGTGCCAATTGGGCGGGCGACGATGGCGCAATTTGTGCGTTATGTGGTGGGTTTTATGGCGATTGTGGTCTTTTTGGTAGTTTCTGTTTTGATGGTGACGATTGACGGCCGTGTTAACCGCTGGATAATTTTGATGAGCTCAACGCTGGTATTTTTGCTGGTGATGGCGACGCTGCTAGGTGTGTATTTTTTGAATAGCGTCCACCGGATGAAAAAATTAGCCAAGAGGATTACGATGATAGTTAACGGCACAGCCTCATTTTTTGCGCGGCGGCCGCAGGTGGTGTTGAACCAGGAGTCGATAGAGAAGTTTTTCTATGATATGCACGACGATTTTAACGAGCTAAAACGCGATAAGCGCGTGTTGCTGAAGCCGTTTTTGTGGGCGATGTTATTTACCGCTACCGAAATTGCGCCGATCTGGATTACTTTTCAGGCGCTGGGAATGAGTGTCAATCCGGCGTCGATTTTGATTGCTTATGGCATAGCGACGATTGCTGGATTCATTGTGGTAACACCGGGCGGAACGGGCGCCTACGAGGCAATCATGGTTAGCGTTTTGGCATTGTCAGGTATAGGTAGCGGCCAGTCGATTGCAGCGATTGTACTTTACCGGGTGATTGTACTGCTGACGGCGCTGCTGCTAGGCTATGTATTTTACCAGCTAACAATAGTGAAATATGGACGAAAATCCGATCCCAAGGTTCGGCGTTAGCGGTTTCGTCGAGCTGATTAATCAAGTGCTGGAGTTTTCGTGCAGCGCTGTTGAGATTGAGGGCGAGGTTGCCAGCTTCAAAGTAAACCAGGGCAAATGGGTGTTTTTCGACTTGAAAGACGAGGAAGCGAGCGTCGGTTGCTTTATGCCAGTTTATCAACTGCGAACGCCGATTGAAGACGGTATGAAGCTGGTGGTGCGGGCGCAGTCTAAAGTAACGAAGTGGGGTAAATTCAGCGTGACCGTGCAAAATTACTGTCCGCTAGGCGAGGGCAGCTTGCGCAAAAGTTTCCAGCTGTTGCGTACTAAGTTGGAGAAGGAAGGAATATTTGCCGCGGAGCGCAAGCGTTGTTTGCCACAAATTCCAGCGCGTATCGGCGTGATAAGCAGCACTCAGGCGGCAGGCTACGCGGACTTTATCAAAATCGTAAATGAGCGCTGGGGCGGCTTGCAGATTGACGTAGCGCATGTTCAAGTGCAAGGCGAGGCGGCGGCTGATCAGATTGTTGCGGCAATTAATCGTTTTAACGAGAGTCAAACGCCGCCCGAGGTGCTGGTGATCATTCGCGGCGGCGGCAGTGCTGATGATTTGAATACGTTTAACGATGAATTATTGGTTAGAGCGATTGCTGCCAGCCGCGTGCCGACATTGGTCGGCATTGGGCACGAAGTCGATATGACACTGGCGGACTTGGCTGCCGATGTACGGGCTTCTACGCCGAGCAACGCGGCGCAAATTATTGTGCCAGACCGGCGAGAGCTGGTGCAAGAAATAAAAGCGCTGGTTGACGGCATGGCCTACCGGACGGAGTCAGCGATTAGCGATTTAGGCAGTGAAATTGACAGCTTGCGGCAGCGCGCGTTGCTACATCTAGATAGCAGAACTGACGTCTTAACGAGCGAGATCAAGCAATTCCAGCGGATTTTGGCGGCGTACAATCCGCAGTTGGCGCTGGCGCGTGGTTACGCGATTGTGCGCGGTTCGACTAAAATAGGCGAAATTATTAGTATCGAGGAAGAAAAAATAATTATCAAAGCGGAGGTTAAAAATGTCAAGCAAAAATGAAAAAACTATCAACCAAAAAATCGAAGAGCTGCGCCAGATGGTGGCGTGGTTTGAAAGCGATGATTTCGACATCGAGCAGGCAATTGAGCGCTACCAGGCAGCCGAGAAACTAGCTAGCGATATCGAAAAAGATTTGAACGGCTTGCGCAATAAAATTACCGTCCTCAAGGAAAAATTCGCGTGATTTTCGCCGCCATTGCTGCCGTGGTACTGCTGTTTGGCTTTGTGGCTTTCACGGGCGCGCCGTATGTACCGTCGCGGCGCCGCGACTTGCAAAAGGCTTTTGACGAGCTATATCAGCTCAAAAAAACCGATGTGCTGGTGGATATTGGCTCGGGCGACGGCGTGGTGTTGCGCGAAGCGAGCCGCCGCGGCGCGCGGGCGATTGGTTACGAACTGCAACCGCTGCTAGTACTGATTTCACGTTGGTTATCGCGGCATGACGAGAAAGTGTCGGTGCGGCTAGCTAATTTTTGGCGTACGCCGCTGCCAGACGAGACGACAGTCGTTTACCTTTTTGGTGACGGTCGTGATATCGCCAAGATGGTTCAATATTTACAGTATGAAACTAACCGCCTTGGACGTGATATTTGGCTACTAAGCTATGGTTTCGAGGTGGCTGGGCTTACTTTGTATAAGACCGCGGGTGCGCATAATCTCTATTTGCTGCAGCCGCAAAGTTAAACCTTTGCATATTTAGCCTCGACAAAGTATAATCGTAAGCATGAAGAGTAGGCATCATACAGAAAAAGGCGCTATCACTGGCAGTATTGTCGCTATTGCGGTATTGGTAGTGTTGGTGCTGGGGTTTGGCGGTTTTAGTATTTGGTCATATATGCAATATCTCGACCAAAAAGAAAACGTCGACGAGAAAATCGAGGCAGCTAAAGCTCAGGCTGTCAAAGAGAATAGCGAGAAGCTAGAGAGCGACTTCGAAAAGCGCGAGAAAGAGCCGAATCGGCAGTTTAACGGGCCGTCGGATTATGGTGCCTTGACGTTTGAGTATCCCAAGACTTGGAGCGCTTATCAGGCAACCGATATCAGCAAAGGCGGCGGCGTGACTTATGAAGCCTATTTGAACCCAGTGACAATCCCGCCAATTACCAGAGAATCGAAGATTGCCCTGAGGATAACGATTGAGCAAAAGACTTATGACAAATCTGTGTCTACTTACGATCCGTTAATTAAAAGAGGCGACTTGAAGTCGAGCGTTTACAACGATGGTAAGCATACAGGCACCAAGCTGGTCGGTAATTTCGACAAGGACACTTACGGTACGGCAGTACTGTTGAAGATGCGCGATCGTACACTGACGATGCGTACTGACGGCGATGTTTTCACCGCTGACTACGAGAAGCTGCTGAAGACTCTCAAATTCAACGAATAAGCGTCTTGCTTGTGCTAGAACAGCCTGTTGCAGCATGCTAAACTAGATGTATGCAGGAGGGTAAGGCGCAGGCTGGTTTGTGGGCAGATTCACCGTCGTTTGTGGTAGCGGCGCATGAGCTGAAAGCACCGCTTGCCCTAATTCGCCAGCTGGCGATTGAGCTAGAGTCAGGGGAGTATACGGCGCTTGAGCGAGCTGTCTTGGCGCAGCGGATCACATTGACGGCCGAGAGGGCGCTGCGCTTGACGACAGATTTAACTAAAGCTCGCCGCCTAGAAAACGCCTTATTTACGCTAGAGGCGATTGATGCGGCTGGTCTTTGTAGCGAAGTGATGAGCGAACTTCAACCGCTATATCGCGCTCATAATAAGTCTCTAAAAACCCAGGTAAAATCTCGTCAGCGATTAATGGTGGCAAATCGTGATTTATTGCGGCGAATCATTGCTAACTTTGCTGATAACGCGCTACACTATAGCGCTGATGATTCGTCAGTCGCGATCTCGGTGCGGGCTACCGACAGTAATCAGCGGGTACGGATCGGGGTACGTGATTTTGGACCGGCAATTCCAGCGCGAGCTTGGCGGGCGTTGCGCCAAGGGTTGCGCGAGCCGCTGCCGCTGCATAATCGTCCAGGTAGCAGCGGGCTGGGCATGTTTATTGCTAATGAGTTTGCCTTAGCGATTGGCGCGCAAATTGGCGTTATCCGTCACCGCGATGGCGCAACTTTTTATGTTGATGTACCAGCGTCGACACAGCTGAGGCTATTATGACGCGCGTGCTAGTAATTGATGATGACGAGTGGCTAGCGAAACTGTTTACGCGGCGTCTCGAGCACAACGATATGGTAGTCCAGAGCGCTCCAAATGCCATAGAAGCGCTTGATTTGATAGATAGTTTTCAGCCTGAGGTGATTATTCTTGATTTATTCATGCCGGGCCCGAATGGTTTAGTGCTGCTGCACGAGTTGCAATCGCATGACGACTTAGGCCGCATTCCTGTTGTCGTGTGTACAACAAGTGCAAATGACATCACTCTCGAGCAGTTGCGGCCGTACGGCGTGCGATTATTATTAGATAAAGTATCAATGCATCAAGATGATATTGCCAAAGCGGTGCGAGAGGTGACAGCATGACTGCTATTGAACGTACTAAAGCGATAGTGCTGCGCCGGACGAATTACGGCGAGGCAGATCGCATTTTGACATTACTAACACCGCTAGGGCAACGCAGTGCTATAGCGCGCGGCGTACGGCGCGAGAAAAGCCGCTTGGCGGGCGGCATCGAGCTGTTTGCGGTTAGCGATGTAGTGTTGCGCCGCGGTAAAGGTAGCCTGTATACGATTACGCAGGCGCGGCTTGATCGTTTTTACCGCCAGATTTTGCAGGATTATGACCGCTTGCAATTTGGTTATGAATGTATCAAACTGGTTGAACGCGCCAGTCGCGACGTCGATATTTCAGAATGGTTTGAAGTACTGAGCGAGACGCTGGCAGGCTTGAGCGATGCAGTTTCTTTGCAGTTGGTACAAGTATGGTTTTATTTGCGCTACGCTGAGCTAACCGGCTATGAGCTGAGTTTGGTGAACGATGTTACTGGCCAGCCGCTTGATCGCCAAAAGCGCTACATGTACGATTCGATTGAACGAGGCTTGCGGTTAAGCGAGCAAGGAGAGCTTACTGCTGATCATATTAAGTTTTTGCGCTTAGCAGCGAATAAATCGTTGCGACTGGTGGCGCAAATTGGCGGGGTCGAGCAGATATTGTCAGGTTGCTGGTTATTGGCTCGCCAACATGCGGGCGTTTAGTTGTTGAATTGTCCGTATTGCAGTGAAGCCATCAAAAACCAAAGCGTGTTATACTAAAACATAAAGAGTTAAGTGCTCGCGCTCACCAACGCAGAGAGGAGAAAGGAGACTTCTTGTGAGTCAAGCAAAAATGGAAGATATTATCAGCCTGTGTAAGCGCCGCGGCTTTATTTATCAGGGTTCGGATGTCTATGGTGGTCTTTCTGGTACTTGGGATTATGGCCCGCTGGGTGTGCAGCTGAAGCGTAATATCATGAATTTGTGGTGGCGCAGGTTTGTTGACGAGCGCGACGATATATACGGCGTTGATGCGGCGATTTTGATGAATCAGAAGGTCTGGCAGGCCAGCGGGCATGTCGATACGTTTGTCGATCCGCTGTGCGAAGATACAGTCAATCACCGCCGTTTTCGCACCGATCATATTCTCAAGGACAACGGCGTTGATGTAGATGGCATGACGATGGAGCAGATGGATGCGGCGATTGCCAAGCAGGGCATCAAAAGCCCCGATGGTAATCCGCTAAGTAAATCGCGAACGTTTAATATGATGTTCAAAACGCACGTTGGCGTCACCGAGAGTGAGGATAGCATTTCTTATCTCCGCCCGGAAACCGCCCAAGGTATCTTCACTAATTTCAAAAACGTCGTCGATAGTTTCTACCCGAACCTGCCGTTTGGTATCGCTCAGCAGGGCAAGGCGTTTCGTAATGAAATTGCGCCGCGCGACTTCGTATTCCGCTCTCGGGAGTTTGAGCAGATGGAGATTGAATATTTTGTCAATCCTGAACATTGGCAGGAGGCGTTTGATGAACTGCTGGCGGCGACACATGCGTTTTTGGCAGAGCTGGGTCTTAAACAAGAGCACATCCACGAGCTGGACGTACCAGCGGAGGATCGGGCGCACTATAGCAAAAAGACGATCGACATCGAATACGATTATCCAATTGGTTGTGAGGAGTTGATGGGTATCGCCTACCGCACTGATTTTGACCTGATGAACATTCAGCGGGTCAGTGGCAAGAGTATGGAATACACCGTCAAGGGGACGAACACAAAATTTGTGCCGCACGTCATTGAGCCGAGTTTTGGTGTGGAGAGGGCGCTGATGGCGGTACTGTCGGGCGCGTACCGTGAGGATGAGCAAAACGGTGAAAAGCGGGTGTATTTGGCGTTGCCAGAACATTTGGCGCCGGTCAGATTTGCCGTCTCACCACTGCTGAAAAATAAGCCAGAATTGGTGGAAAAAGCCCGTGAAGTCTACGCCCAGCTCGCCAAAGCTAACCCCGGTCGGGTGATGTGGGATGACAACGGCAACATCGGCAAACGCTACCGCCGCCAGGACGAAATCGGCACCCCGCACTGCGTGGTCATCGACTTCCAGACGCTGGAGGACGGCACCGTCACCGTGCGCGAGCGGGATACGACGGGGCAGAGGCGGGTGAAGGTTGAGGAGCTGTAGATACTAGACATGAAAAAGTAAATTGGTTTTGAGGAGTGAAAATATTGATAGAAAGTAGACCTGAGTTTGATAAAATTACATCGTTTGATGAGTTTAATAAATACTATTGGTATCGTGAAGAACTTTCACAGATATGCAAGTCATTAGGATTA
>CAUSEX010000027.1:0-11405 GCA_963531145.1 uncultured Candidatus Saccharibacteria bacterium | reverse complement strand
CGCTGCCGCTCGACTTGCATGTGTTAGGCACGCCGCCAGCGTTCATCCTGAGCCAGGATCAAACTCTCCATAAAGATGCTTCATTTGAAGCGTCTACTCAAAAATAGACTGACGATGATAATTGCACAATCAAATTGTTAAATTACTTAACCTGACTGCTAAGATGCAATTTGTAAGTTTACCTCTCGCAACCAGACTGTTCACTATTGTAGCGCTCTAACCTAATCAAGTCAACACCTTATCGCTAGTTTTTTGTAGCTAAAAATACAACGATACCCGCTAGTAAGCCAATTACAGCACCGACTACCACTTCCAAAGGGGTATGTCCCTTAGCGCTACGCGGCTTTGACACATCAAATTTCGAGATATCAATAACTTGCTTGATAGCCTCGCCCTGCTCGCCAACAGATCGCCGCACCATCAATGCGTCGTACATCACAATCGCCGCTAGAGCTAATGCCAAACCAAACAAACCACTGCCGACTCCGTCTTTCAAACCAATAATCGATACTAGCGACATCATCGTAGCACTATGAGCGCTTGGCATATTTCCTGATATGTACAGATGATCAAACACTTTCAAGGTACGCATCTTAATAGCAGCAACGACATACTTACCGCACTGCGCCATAGCCCAACCAACAGCAAAAGCTATTATATAAGGGGATACTACCATCCGCTATTTTTCTCCTTCGTCTGTATCACGTATAATCCCCATTGATGAAACTGTATCTCCGTCATTAATACGCATCACTCGAACACCCTGAGTAGTACGGCCAAGCGCTGGAATATCGTCAAGCGACACCCGGATAGTCTGTCCATTTTGACTAATCATAATTGCCTCAATCGCATCCTTCTCAAGCGTTTGAACAGCAACTATCGGACCAGTTTTTGCCGTAACAACAGCAGCCTTCACACCGACACCGCCGCGGCGGTGACTCGGGAAATTAGCTACCTTGGTTACTTTGCCGAACCCATTTGCACTCATCACCAGCAATTTTTGATCAGCTGAAGTTACAATATCCATACCTACAACACTATCGTCCGTTCGTAGTCGCACACCACGCACACCGCGAGCAGCACGTCCCATCGGACGACACTCCTCCTCGCTAAAGCGAACCGCTTGTCCAGCCGAAGTCGAGATAATCACATCGTTCTTGCCAGTAGTTTGCTTGATCCAACGCAACTCATCGCCTTCATCCAAATTAATAGCAATTAAACCATTGGTGCGAATATTTGAATAGTCAGCAATCGCTGTCTTCTTGACTGTACCCTTGGTCGTCGCCATAAATAGATAGCCTTCATCAACATTTACATCTTTAGCTAGATTGATAATTGAAGTAATTTTTTCCTCTGGCTGCAGCTGCAATAAATTGACCGCCGCTACGCCCTTCGCCGCTAAGCTAGCTGCCGGCACCTCGTAGGCCTTAAGACGAAACACTCTGCCCTTGTTTGTAAAAAACAATAGCCAATCATGTGTTCCTGCCGGTACTAGCTGATCAATAACGTCTTCTTCTTTAGTGGTCATACCGCGTTTACCCTTGCCGCCGCGGTTTTGACGGCGATAATCGCTGGCCAAGGTGCGTTTGATGTAATTTTCCGTTGTCAACAGCACAACAGTATCCTCTTCTGGGATTAGTTCTTCATCGCTAAACTTACCGACTTCGGTGTTGATAATTTTACTACAACGGTCATCGCCGTATTTATCTTTAATTTCTAGCAACTCCTCTTTGATGATGCGAAGGATTTCGTTTTCGTCAGCCAAAACTTTTTCAAAATACGCAATCTTTTTCATTAACTCAGCTAGCTCATTCTCGATAGCTTCGCGTTCTAGACCCGTCAGCCGGCGCAATTGCATTGCTAGAATCGCCTTGGCCTGGATAACGCTCAGCGAGAACTTTTCGATGAGCGCCTTTTCGGCTTCATCTTGCGTCTTGCTAGCCCGGATGATTCTAATTACCTCGTCGATATTGTCCAGTGCAATTTTGTAACCTTCCAGAATATGCGCTCGCTCCTTAGCCTTGCGTAGCTCGTAATCTGTGCGGCGGCGTACCACTTGGCGGCGATGTTTGATAAACTCATTCAGAATATCATGCAAACCCAAAACGCGCGGCTGCAGACGTGTCGCATCGTCAGCGCTTGGCACCAAAGCTAGCATATTGTAATGGAAGTTAGTCTGTAACGCTGTCAATTTGTATAATTGGTTAAGTACTTTCTTCGGATAGGAGTCTTTTTTGAGCTCAATAACTACTCGCACATTACCGCGAGCCGACTCATCGCGCAAAGCGCTAATCGCCGTAATCTTTTTCTCGTGCACCAAATCGGCAATTTTTTCGATAAGCGTTGCTTTATTCACGCCATAAGGCATCTCAGAAACTATAATTTGATGACGGCCGCGTTTAGTTTCTTCAATGTTTGCCACCGCCCGTATCGTCACGCTGCCGCGGCCGGTCGCATAAGCTTGGCGCATCGGCGCGCCGCCATAAACTACCGCGCCAGTCGGGAAATCTGGCCCCTTGATGCACTTCATGAGGTCATCAAGCGTTGCTTCCGGATTGTCAATCAACGTAACCGTTGCATCAACCACCTCGCCTAGATTATGCGTCGGAATATTAGTTGCCATACCAACAGCAATACCAACTTGCCCATTCAACAGTAAATTCGGCAATTTAGCAGGCAAAACAATCGGTTCTTGGCGCGTAGAATCATATGTATCGCGAAAATCAACCGTCTCTTTATCAATATCTGCCAAAAGCGACTCTGACACCCGAGTCATTTTTGCTTCAGTATAACGCATAGCTGCTGGCGGGTCGCCGTCCATTGAACCAAAGTTACCTTGGCCCTGAACCAACGGATAGCGCTCCACCCAATCTTGAGCCATACGTACCATCGCATCATAAATCGAACTATCGCCATGCGGATGGTATTTACCCATCACTTCACCGACAATCTGCGCGCTTTTCACGGTCTTAGCTGTCGGCCCGATACCCATTTTGTCCATTACGTACACAATACGGCGATGAACTGGCTTCATACCATCGCGTACGTCCGGTAAAGCACGGTCAACGATGACCGACATTGAATACCGGATAAAGCTATCCTCCATAACATCTTCTACTGTTCGAATCTCGACAGACTTTGAATGGCTAACGTCGTTAGTCTGCTCGATAATCTCGCCTTCGACTGGTTTTTTTGACTCTGGTTTCATATTCCTATCCTTCTTCTCGTCCATTTACACATCTAGCTCATCAAGACTGACTTTATTAGCATTAGCTTGAATAAAATTCTTGCGCACTTCAACATCATCACCCATTAACTTCGTAAAGATAGCATCAGCGCGCTCAGCATCCTCGAGCTTAACCTGTACCAGCACTCGATTTTCCGGGTTCATAGTCGTTTCCCAGAGTTGACTAGCATCCATTTCACCGAGACCCTTATAGCGTTGTAGAGCCGACTCGCTCAGACCAGCTTGTTTTGCCCGCGAATCGTTTAAATCAATCTGAACACCCTTCTCTTTGCGTGCCGCAATTAGCTCATCGTACCGCGCTTCAAGCGCCTCCTCATTATATAAATACTCTTGTTTGCTTTGGGATAATTTCAGCTTAAACAGTGGCGGCTTAGCTAGATATATGTGCCCGCCTTCCACAACTGGCCGCATATAGCGGAAGAAAAACGTCATTAGCAGCGTCGCGATATGGCTGCCATCGACATCGGCATCAGTCATGATGATAATCCTATGATAGCGCAATCCGCGAATATCAAAAGCATCGCCAATACCTACGCCTACCCCTTTGATCAAGCTCAAGATTTCCCGATTGGCATACATTTTGTCTAAGCGAGCCCGCTCGGTATTGAGCACTTTACCACGCAGAGGCAAAATCGCCTGCGTACGGCTATCGCGGCCAGTTTTTGCTGAACCGCCAGCCGAATCTCCCTCAACTATATACAATTCGCATTCCGACGGATCTTTGCTAGAACAATCAGCTAACTTTCCTGGCAAGCTAGCACCATCAAGCGCCCCTTTGCGAATTACATTATCCCGCGCTGCCCGCGCTGCCTTGCGCGCTCGCGCCGCCAACAAGGCTTTATTGATAATTTTTTTAGCAATAGCTGGATTTTCCTCTAGATAATATGCGAAGTATTCGTTCATTACTTGCTCGACATAGCGACGCACCTCTGGATTACCTAGTTTATTTTTAGTCTGGCCCTCAAATTGCGGATCTGGCAATTTTACCAATATCACCGCCGTCAGGCCCTCGCGGATATCATCGCCCGTCAAGTTATCTTCTTTTTCTTTGAGCAAGTTATTTTTACGAGCATAATCATTGATCACCCTGGTAAGCGCTGATCTAAAGCCAACCAAATGCGTGCCACCGTCCGGTGTCAAAACGTTATTTGCAAACGGCTTAACGGTTTCGATGTAGGAATCGTTGTATTGTACTGCTATTTCAACAACCGAATCGCTGACTTGCTTATCGACATAGAATATCTCATCGCCAAGCACATCTTTACCCTTATTCAAATTCTTGACATAGCTCTTGATACCACCCTCGAAGTAGAACGCCTGGCGCTCGCGAGTACGCTCATCATAAACAGAGGTATAAACACCTTTAGTTAGATATGCCTGATGGCGTAAATAATTTACCACCCATTTATAATCAAATTTAATTGTCTCCTTAAAGATTTCAGCATCTGGATAGAACGTGATACAGGTACCATCTGGCCGATCGGTTTTTCCTATTTTCTTGAGCGGTGCCACAGTTTTACCGCGAGAAAATTCGATACGATATAGCATACCACCCCTAACAACTTCAGCAATCAGCTTAGTAGATAGAGCGTTAACCACACTAGAACCAACACCATGCAAACCACTTGACACCTTGTAGCCGCCGCCGCCGAATTTACCGCCAGCATGCAGCACAGTCAGGACTGTCTCAAGCGTACTAATGCCAGTCTTAGGGTGCTTATCTACTGGAATACCACGACCATTATCAGTTACTGTCACACCGCCATCTGCCAACAATCTCACATCAACTCGCGACCCATAACCAGCTATAGCTTCGTCTACCGAGTTGTCGGCGATTTCTTTAATTAAATGGTGTATACCATCATATCCCGTGCTACCAATATACATTCCTGGACGTTTACGTACTGGTTCGAGACCCTCAAGAACTTGGATCTGCGAACTATCATACGAACCATCATTTTTTTGTTTACTCATAACGAAATCACTCCCTATTTACAGTCGCTCAGCTTGTCTATTAATACCCACATTATACCATAAAAAAAATTGTTCATTCAAGGTATTGCTGCGGTTGCCATAAGTATGATATTATAAAAGAGAGGAAAATATATCTCAAAATAACACAAAAAGGTAAGCAAAATGTTTAGAAAGCTAGTATCAAATCTCGCCTTTAGCCCCGCATTAGTCGGACAATTAGGTTTTTATGCAAAACGGTTACGCAAAGAAGAATCAGTGCGCAGATTAGGACTTATTTTTACAGCTTTTGCACTGGTTGTACAGTTTTTTGCCGTATTTCAGGCACCAGAGCCAGCTACCGCTGCCGACGCTACTGATATGGTTTATGGCGGCGTATGGAGTAAGCAAGCCTTACTAAGCACCTATGACAGCAACGTCAACAATATCCGCGACCTCTACGATGCCGTCGGCATTTCTCGCAGCGATATTGACCAAGCTGGTAATAATTTGGAGTATCACAGGAGTAACGAAGGCTTATATTCTTGGGGTATGAAACCTGTATTCGGTGCAAGCCAAGGTGAAGGCGGCTACACCGTAAAAACTGGCGGTGGTACGCGAACGTTTTATTACAGACCGCAGCGGCTTTGGGGTAATTCAGGCGCTTATTCAGCTTACGTAGCTCGTTCATCAAAGACAGGAATGTGGTTCGGAATTATGCGCAGCTGCGGTAACCTAATTACACTAACCGTCCCGCCAGCTCCCGCTTGCCCTCCTGGACAATCAGGGACCTATCCAAATTGCTACACTCCGATGTGTACTGTCCCCGGCAAGACTAACCTGCCTGCGAACGACCCGAGGTGCAAAGCTGACCCTGTCGCAGTATGTTCGTCGCTAGCAATCGTTAACAACAAGAATACCTACCAATACACCGCCTCCGGCAACACCAGCAATGGCGCTTCAATTACCGGTTATAGATTTGTCGTCTATCGAGATGGTAAACAATTAAAAACCATCGAAAGCAAGACTCGAACTGTCACCGACAAAGAAACTGAAGCTGGTAAATATACAGTTAAAGCTATCTTGAAAACATCTCTAGGCGACCGTACCAGTGATAGCTGTACCAAGGAATTTCAGATTGTAGAGCCAGCTAAGTGTCCGCAAAATCCTGCCTTGCTTGCCACAGATCCTAACTGTCAACCATGCCCAGGCGACACAACTTTGTGGATAAAAGATGCTAAGTGTAAAGAAGATATCATTCAAACAAAAACCGCCCAAAACACCTCGCAAGGCAACGCCGATGCTTCGACAACTACCGCCAAGGCGTCCGATCAAATTATTTACAAGATTACTGTTACCAACAAAGGATTGAAAGCTACCGATTACACCATCACCGAGAATCTCGCCGACGTCCTCCAATATGCTTCGCTAGAAAACAAAGGAGGAGCTACCTTAACCAAGGACACCTCTGGCAGCCAAGACACAGAAACTCTATTGGTATGGCCAAAAATCACGCTAAAGCCTGGTGAAACTCAAACTCGCGTATTCAGCGTGAAGCTCCAAAGCACGATCTCACCAAAAGCCACTGGCACCGGCAACCCTAATTCATACGATTGCAAGATGACCAATACTTTCGGCAATTCCGTAACCATTAATGTAGACTGTCCGGCACAAAAGCAAGCAATTGAACAAACTGTTGCTCAACTTCCACACACCGGACCTGGCGAAAACATGCTATTTGCTGGAATCACCTTCGCTGTTGTCGCATTCTTCTACGCACGATCGCGTCAGCTGAAAAAGGAAGTCCGCTTAATCCGTCGAGATTTTAACTCAGGTACTATATAAATTATAAGATTATATAAACAAAGATGAGGTAGCTATCAATGAATAATGAAAAAATACCATCACCTAGTGATAAGCATAAAGAGCAGTACACTAGCTCTGAAGTAATCCATCGGAAAACTCAAGAGAATATTAACGCTAAAAATAAAACAGAGAAAGAAGCTAGCTCTGAAACCTCTCAGGAACAGCTGAAAAAAGCACGCCATGAAGCCTTAAACCAAGCTAGAGAAATCGCCCAAGAACGTAAAGAAAACAAAATAAAAACCAATGAAGTCAGTCCAGAGAAGAAACGCCGCGGCCCTACCTCTAAACAAGAGCGCAAAGCCGCCTTCGACAAGACTATGACCGAGATTCAATCCGAAATGTCACCTGCCAGCAGAACTTTCAGTAAAGTTATTCATAACCCCGCCGTCGAAAAGAGCAGCGAAGTGATTGGTAATACTGTAGCACGTCCTAATGCCATATTGTCAGGGTCAGCTGCAGCTTTTATCCTTACAGCTGGTATATATTTAGTCGCTAAGCACTTCGGATATTCGCTATCTGGCACAGAGACCATTGCCACCTTCGTTTTAGGGTGGGTTATCGGCTTGATTTACGATTACATTCGCGTCCTAATATTCGGTAAATCCAAGTAACTCTTGCCAACTAACGTAATTTTATCGAAACTTCGCCGCTATTGTCGCTGTCGCGCATATTTAGAGTATTACTAGCAGGCTGTTGTGGTGTCGAAATCGAACCATTATCTGCAATTGGCTCTGTCGGCAAATTGACACTCTGCGTAGCAGAATTAGCATTAGGAGACTCACCAACTTGCGGCGGTACAGTAACTGCTGGCGGTACTGCACCAAGCTGTGACTGTGTCAAATTTATTGGATTATTTCGAGACGGCTGCTGCGGAAGCTGTTGTAGCTGCGACTGAGCTGGCAAGGTACTGCTAGAAGCACGAGAATAAGCATCGGTATAATTTTGAGATTGAGCGGGTCCAGCAGCCGCCACATTGCCAGTCGAAGGCATCGGCAGTTTAGTATTAGCTGGTAGCGGCGAAGATACTGGACGCGGCGTAGTGCTATTTCTACCGGTTACTTGCTTGCGTTTCGCTAACCATTCATCCAAAAAAGATGAACTACTACTCGGTGCTATTTTATTAGGAGTGTTAGCAGCGGCTCCAGCTGTATTTTTCAACTGTTTATTATTTCCAGAAGATTGATTCATGCTAGTACGCGCCGCTATCTCACGCTCAACTTGAGCCCGCGGATGTCCGTATTTTGCAGCCGACAGTCTGCGCAAAGCATCGCCCAACTGAGCATTTTGGTGGCCCATCGGGGGAATCCATGCCATACTAAACGGCGCAGACGGCACACCTTCAATCTGGGCGACACAGACAGATTCAAAGTTTGGCAATTTCGTCAAATCTTCTGCATCAAACACTGGTGTATAGCGCTTAACCATAATTTCTGCGTCGGTTATACCAATCCGACCAGTGATAGTTGTACCAACGTTACCGAGAATAGCCTCGCGTAGTTCTTCCTTCAACTGTGTCATGAACTGATTAGCTAATACCAAGCTCAATCGATACTTGCGAGCCTCGCTCAAAATAGTCTCGAAGCTATCAGTCGCAAAGTTCTGAAACTCATCAACATACAGCGTAAAATCTTTGCGCTCATCCTCTGGAATCTTGGCCCGCGCCATCGCTGCAGCCTGAAACTTCATCACAAAGACAATACCAAGCAATTTAGAATTAAGATCGCCTAATTTACCTTTCGATAAGTTCACCAGCAAAATCTTGTTATTATTCATAATGTCTTGAAAGTCAAAGCCGCTTTTTGTCTGGCCAATAATATTACGCATAGCATCATTGCTAATAAACGGACCAAATTTAGCAATAACCCAGCTGATAACCTCGCCTGCCTCGCTTGATCGCTGCGATGCCGGAAACTCCTTTGTCCAAAAATCTAACACCTGCTGGTCGGTAACGTATTTCAGCTTGTTATTTCTGAAACTATCATCAACCAAGAGCTTCGGTATATCGACAAAAGTACCGCCCGCCGGATCGCTCATTAATAACAGCGCGCAGTTACGGAATATATGCTCCAAACGCGGACCAACGATACCAGTATGTCCTGGGTCATACAAACCATAAAGCATACCGATAGCCTCTTGCACCAAAAAGTCTTTTTGGTCTGGGTGGTCAAACTCAAACATATTCAGACCAATCGGATTGTCCATATCGCTTGGGTTGAAATAAATAATGTCTTCAACGCGCTCCTTTGGCACCTTTTCTAGCAAATGCTCCGCAAGGTCCCCGTGCGGATCAACTAGAGCAAAACCCCGCCCATCCAGCATATCTTGGTAGGCTAGATTTTCCTGCAAAACTGATTTACCAACACCCGTCTGTCCAATAATATGTATATGGCGCCGGCGGTCTTTATCGCTGAGCCTAATCGGCTTCTTAACACCGCGAAATTCGTTGTATCCTAACAGCAAACCAGTCTCCATCACCTGCGTCGGTCCATCGACTTGCTTACTCATCTGGCGCTTGACTTGCGAGCTTGGAATACTATTCTGATCTGGCAAATGAAAAATTGTCGCCAGCTCTACGCTATTTAATATATTCTTATTAACCTGCTGCGGGAAGAAACGAAAAATATAAGACGAAGTTAGTTCTTCAATGTTTTTTGCTAACGTGAATTTAAATCCGTTAAACGTCGGCGAATCAAATAATGCAAATGCTGCAACAATATTTTTCAATATTACCTGAGAACGGGCTGCTGTATTAGACGAAACAACAGCCCGTATCAGTACCTCGTATCCTGGGTAACGAGTTTTCTCTTGGATAGCATCAACGGTCGCCTGTTCGACAGAATTAAGCGGCTTTTTATCCTCTGGCTTTTTGTCGTCGCTCTCTGGCGGTTTCCATAGAGACTCCATAATTTCGCTCGGCGAGAAGAACACCGAAAGTCCGGTCTTTTTTTTGTCTTTGTCTTCTATGATTTTTTCAGAGACAGAAACTGCCGACTTGGCCCATCGCTCATTAGCTGGACGAATTAATATTTGGATACCTATACCATCTTCGCGAGTCGCTGCTGATAAAGCATTCAGCAATGCGCGCGACGCATCACGTTTAGATTCCATGTATGTTGCAATAGGATAAGCAAAGTTCTTCCTCAGAGTAAACTCGCCACCAATCGTACCGCTCATCTTACCGACCTTACTAAAAACAGTATGCTCCGACACCTCTTCTAGCCGAGCCGATGGATAGGCTGCTGCAATTGCCTGGCGAACTACCTCGGTGAGCACCGTAGGTACAACAGCATAATAGAACACCAAGCCATCGCGAGCCACTATTTCAAACGACAAATGCCTCTGCCCATAAATCTTACTCTTAAAACCTTTAGTGGCAGTACTGGATATAATATTGTACATAACCTGAGCTTGCGACAACACTTCTTCTGTCAAATCTCGTTTATCACGCCCGTCGCCAACAATATCATCGCTAGCTGGCGGTAGATGAATTAATATCGGCACCATCTTAAGCCCGCGCTCATAGTTCTTCGCCTCACGAAGAGTATTACGATAGACCATAAACACAACAAAAGACCCTAGCCCGATCACCAAAGCTATTGCAAACAATGTTACAAGAGTGCCTATCCCGCCGCCAGACACTACCTAATCCTCTACTTTCCCTATTTCGCGCCCGTAGCGTTTCCTTATATATTCTATCTGAAGTTTGCCGATCTCAACCTCGCGACGATACGGGTCGTCTTTGGTCTCTGCGATAATTTTCTTAGCTTTATCAACCCACTCCTTTTCAATAAGGTCATCATCATTGGCTATCAGCGCTGTGGTGTCATCAGATGTCGCAGACTGAGCAGCGCCAGGATCCACGGTTGGCTGAACTATAGGAATTGGCTGAGGTAGCACTATTTGAGGAACCGCATTAGCAACAGCCTCTGCAGAAGCAGCATTCATCACCTCTTTAGAAGTATTTTGCTTCTCAAGATTACCGCCATCTATGCCAAAAGTAGGTGTTTCGTAACTATTCTGCGGCAGCACCTCTCTCTGCACAGGAACTTGTTCTCTTATACCCGGTTCCATATTAAGTAAATTATACCATATGCGTTTACAATTTTTCTAGGCCTCAACCCTCACTTCACACGTTTCTGATGCCTAACATACAAAAGAGCCAACAATACAAAGAGCGTAATTAGTACATACGTACCTGCTTGAATTTGTCCTATTGATTGCACAGCAACAATTACAGTCGGCGCCAACGCTAACACTGCACCATACATTAAGGTATACATGTCATCAGCACTCCGCTTAGACGGCTCAGATTTATGCTTAGTCACAATCTTGTTTATAAATA
>CAUSEX010000026.1:0-11593 GCA_963531145.1 uncultured Candidatus Saccharibacteria bacterium | reverse complement strand
CTGTTTTATAGTTTTACCAGCTAATACGCCGGAAGTATTGACAGCAACAGGAACTTTAGAATTGGCGGTTGAGTTATTTCCGAGATTGCCCTCTGAATTATAGCCCCAACAATACGCCTTGTCGTCGGAGGCAATGGCACAGTTGTGTGTACCTCCAGTTGATATCTGTTTTATAGTTTTACCAGCTAATACGCCGGAAGTGTCAACGGCGACAGGAATACTGGAGTCAGCGGTTGAGTTGTTGCCAAGTCTACCAGCAGAACCAAGCCCCCAACAATACGCCTTGTCGTCGGAGGCAATGGCACAGCTAGATGATATCTGTTTTATAGTTTTACCAGCTAATACGCCGGAAGTATTGACAGCAACAGGAACTTTAGAATTGGCGGTTGAGTTATTTCCGAGATTGCCCTCTGAATTATAGCCCCAACAATACGCCTTGTCGTCGGAGGCAATGGCACAGGAGCGTGACCACCCTCCTGATGTCTGCTTGGCAGACATAAACCTCTCTTTATTCTCCACTCCCACCCGCATACGAAAACTAACACCAGCTTGCGGCAGTGCCGCTGCCGTATTATCAGCCGCCAACGGCGCACCAGGAGTAGCACTACTCGACGATTGATATAGACGATAATTCGCTTGATCAACCTTTACTTGCGACGATGACGCTGTCGGCATTAGCGCTTCAGTAGGGCGAGTTAGCCACTGCACCGCCATAGCAACACCAATACCCAGCGATAACAGACAGACCGCAGCATATGCCAAAACCGTCCGTTTGCGTCGTATTCTCAACCCAAGTTGCTCGCAATTACCCTCCACTTATACCTCGCCTGTCGCCTCAAGCAAAAATAGCTTAGACTGCTACCATTTTAGCACAAGCAACTTGCGCGCTCAACTGCCCGGACTATATAATTTGACTACCAAACTTAGCCAAAATCGCCATAATCACCAGCGCCGCCACCGAGGCCAATACTAGCGTATCGTAACCCTGGTCAACAAACCGGCGCAAACCACGGTGTTCAATAATTTTATTCAAAACATTGTGCCTGGTTAGTCCATAAAAAATCAGCAGCATACCCGCGTCCAGCGTCAAACACCACGGACACAACGCACCAATCTCAACATAACTCATGTAGAACATCCAACTGGCAAACAGCAGACCAGCCACTGCGCCAAGCTGCGCGCCCCACATAAACCATTTCGGAAATTTCGCGCCCGCCAGTAGCGCCACCGCAATTGTCACCATCACCGGCAGCGTCATCATACCAATAAAACTATTAGGAAAGCCAAGCGGCGCTGCCGACCAATGGTTCGCCACCGTCGAACAACTCATCGCCGCGTTCAAGTCGCAGTTCAACACGGCATGCGAATTTTTAGCGAGCGTCAGCGATTCAATTGATAATACGAACGAAGCCAACAGGCCCAAGCCGCTACCAACCAGCATCATCAGCGCCGCTAGTTTCTGACGCTTTGACTCTTTACCCAGCAGCCGCTTGCGCAACTTCTCAAACATAAAAACTTACCTCGCTAATCGTTGGCAGAGGCAGCCCGCGCCACATATTTTGCATCTGGCTATCAGCGCTCAGCGCGATAATCGTTGGGTATTCAACGATATCGTATGTCCGGCAAAAATCGCTGCCCTCAGCCGAATCTGGGTCAATTTCTTCAATCGTGTGCCCCGTCTGCCGATTAAAGTCATGCAAAAAATCTATAACTCGGCGCGCGTAATCGCTTTCCGTCCGGTACACGACAACTACTCGCATTATTCCTGCCCTTTCTGGCGGCGCTGCTCTAATATTTTGACGAAATCATCCAACGTCTTGAACTTTTGAAATACGCTGGCGAAGCGCACATATGCGACTTCGTTACGTTTCGCTAGCTCGTCAAGCACAAACTCGCCAATCAAACGAGATTCAATTTCGCTCTCACCCAAGCTATGCGCACGATCTTCCACGGCATCGATTATTTCCTCCAGTTCAACTTCCGATTTGAAGAACTTACCAACTGAACGGCGGATAGAATTGGCTAACTTTGCCCGCTCAAACAATTCGCGAGCTCCGCTAGATTTAATAACTGCCAAATTCGGACGTTCGATTCGCTCATACGTCGTAAAACGCTTGCCATCGGGGGTTTCTCGGCGGCGGCGAATCGTAATACCGTCAGCCGATTCTCTCGACTCTAGTACACGACTGTTGCCGATTTTAATCCCTTTCATTTAGTCCTCGTCGTTATGCTTATTTTTTCGGCGACGCCGCAAAAAGGCTGGCGTATCATCTTCGTCATCCTCATCAACCGAACTGCCCCATATATCTGCTGTATCCTCGCTAGCAAATTGTGCTGCTGCCGACTGATGCGATAAGTCCATATCGATGTCATCGACAGCTTCGCTAATTGATTGCGTTTGAACAGCCGGCGCTTGTTCTACTGGCGCCGTCAATTCCTCTGCCTGCTGCTGATAGTATGCATTATCAAAGCCAGTCGCGATCACGGTGATAATTAACTCGTCTTCTAATTCTGGCTTCAAGGTGGCACCGAATATAATATTAGCATCTGGGCTAACAGCGCTCGTGATGATCTCGGCAGCTTCTTGAATTTCCGCCATACTCATATCGTAACCGCCAGTAACGTTAAAGAGTACACCCTTAGCACCATCAATCGATACCTCAATCAGCGGCGATTCAATTGCTTGCTGTGCTGCCTGTGCTGCCCGGCCTTCACCACTAGCCCGGCCAATACCCATTAACGCTGATCCAGCATTACTCATGATGGCTTTAACATCAGCGAAGTCGAGATTAATCAAACCATGCTCAGTTATCAGCTCTGAAATACCCTGCACACCTTGGCGCAGTACATCATCGGCAATCTTGAAAGTCTCAAGCAGTGGCGTTCGACGATCAATAGTTTGTAGCAGCCGATCATTCGGGATAGAAATTAGCGTATCGACTTGCCGGCCCAACTGAGCAATCGCCCACTCAGCATTAGCCCGGCGCTTTTCGCCTTCGAAGCTAAACGGCTTGGTAGCCACGCCAACAGTCAAAATACCGAGATCGCGCGCTACTTCAGCTACCACATGACCCGCTCCCGAGCCAGTTCCACCACCAGCACCAATCGTCACAAACACCATATCAGCTCCCTCTAGCGATTCGCGAATTTCATCAATCGACTCGCGGGCTGCTGCTTCACCAACGGCTGGATCGGCACCAGCTCCCAAACCATTCGTTGTATTATGGCCCAAGTGAATTTTGACATCGGCTTTTGAATTATGCAAAGCCTGCGCGTCTGTATTCATAGCTATAAACTGGACGCCATTTAGCCCCGCGTCTTTCATACGGTTAACCGCCGAACCGCCGGCGCCACCGACGCCAACGACTTTGATGCTTGCGAATGTTTGGATTTCGCTCGGTTTTACCTCTGGCATTACAACTCCTTACCCCTTATTCTCTGGATCTTATTTCTAGTATATCACCTATGGCCGAAACCTGTTAAATAGCGAACGGAAAAGCCCGCCTTTACTGCCCGACTTGCTAGAATCAACCGCAGCACTATGATAGCCGTCAGGATTAATATCAACCAACATTAAGCCAATTGCCGACGCAAATTCAGGTTTATCAACATTATCGACTACGCCGCCATAACCCTTAGCTTTACCTTTACGAACAGCTACGCCGAGCTGGGCTTTGGCAAATTCAACGATACCTTTCATGTTAGCCGTCCCGCCAGTTAGGACAGCACCGCTCGGCAGACGTCCGGCACGACCAGCTTTCTTCAATTCTTTGTTGACCGCTTCAAAAATCTCTTCTAACCGCGCCTCAACAATTTCATCAATATCGGCAATATCAAATTCTAGACTCTCGCCATCATGTTTAATCGAAACTTTGCTAGATTTGTTGCGGTTAGTAGCCGATGCATGTTTTAGCTTTACTTCTTCAGCTATTTCTGGATCAATTTTCAGTCCAATCGCCAAGTCGTTCGTTATATTAATGCCGCCATACGGTACCACGCCAATATATTGCAGATCACCCTCTTCATAGATTGCTACGCCAGTAGTCGCCCCGCCGAGATCGATCACCGCCACGCCATTTTCCATCTGAGAATCGTCTAGTACAGCTTTAGCTGCTGCCATTACCGACGGCACCACGTCATTCGGCCGCACAGTAGCGCCCTCAACCGCCTTTTCGAGATTTACTACATACGGCGCCATCGCCGACACCACATTAGCGCTAATCTCAAGGCGCGTGCCCGTCATACCTAGCGGGTTCTTAACTCCGCCCTGCCCGTCAATCGTGTAGCTAAACGGTACGACTTTCAATATTTTGCGGTTAGCCGGCACTTTGCCAGTCGTTGCCACATCTTCTATACGATAAAGATCGTCTTCGTTAACTTCGTGGTCAGCCATACCAACGGCAATCATACCGTCAGTACGCGTACTCATAATGTGCGAACCATTTATACTAACAGTCGCATCATTGACTTGGTAGCCGCTCATTCGCTCAGCATCGCCCAGAGCCTTATCAATCGCCTCGGACGGTCCGTTCAAGTTCGAGACCGAACCTTTGCGCATACCGCTGTTCGGGTATTCGCCAACGCCAACGATTGTCGGCGTGCCAGTCGTCGTATCTACATGCCCGACCACGCACCGAATCATCGTAGTTCCGACATCTATACCAACTGCATATCGAGATTGTTCTTGCATATAGGGATATTATAGCATAACCCGTATAGTTATTTACAACTGCGTAATAATTTCAGCACCGTTTTCGGTAATCAGAACTGTGTGTTCAAAGTGTGCAGCCAAACTACCATCGCGCGTACGAATCGTCCAACCGTCATCTTTATCAGTAACAATTTTCTCGCCGCCCAGCGTCGCCATCGGCTCGACAGCAATCGTATCGCCCGGGTGCAACAGTACGCCAGTGTGTTTGCGGCCGTAGTTCGGCACATCTGGCGGCATATGCATTTTCAAACCGACACCGTGCCCAACTAATTCACGGATAATTCCTAATTTGCCATCTTTCAAAACTTTTTCAATCGCAGCTGCGATGTCGCCAGTACGAACATCGCCTTTAATTGCATCAATCCCGGCATACAAACTTCTCTCGGTGGTCGTTAACAGGTGTTTGACTGCGCCTTTCGGCTTATCGTCAACCACCATCGTGAAAGCGCTATCCGTCTTCATGTCTTTATAAGTAATCACCAAGTCAAAACTAACCACATCGCCCTTTTGAAAGATATAATCGCTCGCTGGGCTATGCACGATTTCGTCGTTAGTACTGATACAAATAACCCCCGGGAAGTTCACCTCATCTGTTTTGTAAGTCGCCGAAGCGCCATATTCTTTTATCTTGCCGTCGACGAACGCATCAATATCTTTTTCGCTCATACCAGCATGAATATAATCGCGAATATCTTGGAAAATCTGCGCTAATTTCTTGCCGCCATCGCGCATAGCCTGAATTTGCTCGGGAGTTTTCTCGCCAGTAATTAAACGATCCTGCATGCTTGCAGCTCCTCCATAATCCGATCGTGAACCTGCCCAACCGTACCTGTTCCGTCCAGATGCGCGATATTAACTCCGTGCTCTGTCAAATAATCAAGAACTGGATACATCTCGTGCCGATAAATCCGTAAGCGCTCATCAATTACCTCGGGCGTATCGTCGATACGGCCGCGCACCTTCAGGCGGTGCAGTAACTCAGCACGCGGCACCTCCAAGACAATCACCAGCGCAACGTCCCGTCCATGCTCAGGACGATGCTCAATCAACCATTTTGCTTGTGCTAATTGCCGCGGATAACCGTCTAGCACCACGCGATCAATATCTTTGGCTCGGTCTAACGCTTCACCGATTAGTTTATTCACCTTTTCTGGATCAACCAAGCCGCCAGTCCGCATCTGCGCAAATAGCTCGGGATCGCGCGTGTCGCGCAGCAGTTGGCCCGCGCTCAACCAGCGCCAGCCATTACGCGCTGCCAGCATTTGCCCTTGGACACTTTTACCTGCGCCAGCCGGGCCAAAAAATACAATCATGATACCTTCTTTCTGTTAATCCAACTTTTGTTTTACAATACGAGCAATCGCCGCACCATCCGCCGCGTTGCCAACTTGCTTTTTAACTGCGCCAATAACCTGGCCCATTGCCTGCGGCCCAGTTACGCTAAGTTCGGCTATTTTCGCCTCGATAATCGCCGCCAGCTCAGTTTCATCTAGCTGCTTCGGCAAATATGCCTGCAGAATCTCAATTTCCCGCTCTTCTGGTTCGGCCAAATCTGGACGGTTGTTATCGCGGTAGATTTTAGCCGATTCGTTGCGTTTTTTGACTTCGCGAGCAACGACTTTTTCGATTTCTTCATCGCTCAAACCTTCATCGCGCTTACCTAACTTAACCTCTTCATCCAGAATTGCTGCCGTCAGATTACGCAGCGTCTCGCCAACAAAACGATCGCCGCTAAGTAAAGCGGCTTTCATTTCATCTTTAATTCGCGCCTTCAGCGCCATTGGCTAGCGAACTCCCAAACGCAACTTCTGCGTCTTTTCCGCCTTGCGCATACGGCGAACAATTGCCCTGCTGCGCCGTACTGTTTTGCTAATCGGTTTTTCAAAGCGCATTGACGCTCTGGCTTTCTGCATCACGCCGCTTTGCAAAAGCCGGCGGTTAAAACGGCGAAGAACGTTTTCATTCGCCTCTTTCTCGTCTTTACGTGTAACTCGTACCATATCGTTATGCATTATATCAGATGAGGAATACTTTTGCAAAGCAAAATTTTACCCGGCCAAGTATCAATCCAGCAAAAGAATATGCAACAGCCGTCCCTCGACCGTCCGCACCCCCTGCCATTCGTTGATGGTCGGCTGGAACCACACCACTACCTCGTCGCCTGGCTCTCGGAAAAACTCCTCTGGCGCGTTAAATGCCAGCATCTGCAACACTTTACCATTTTTATCACGCAGCGCTAATTTAACGTGTTGCCCGTCCGCGCCCATTCTTCGCACACTCAACACTGATGATCTGGCAATTTTTAGCACTGGTTCGGGATTACCATTGCCAAATGGCTCCATTTTCGCCAGATTTGCCACCAATTCCTCATCAACTTCCGAAAAATCATCAATTTCCACGTCAGCTCGCGGCAGCAAATATCGCTCTTGGTTTGTGAGTTGCAGCGAATCATAAAACTCATTCACGCGCTGACGAAAATCGCCAATTTTCTTAGTCTCCAGCGTCACGCCCGCCGCCGCTCCATGCCCGCCGCCTTTGATAATGATATCGTCCGCCGCCCGCACTGCATCAGCCGCTGAAAAATCACCAAAACTGCGCGCCGAACCAGTCGCTTCCTCACCGCGCTCGCCAATGATAAACACCGGCTTTTTATATTTCTCCACCAATTTCGACGCCACGATGCCGATAACGCCGTGGTTCCAGCCGCTGCTACTGACCACCAGCACCCGGTCATCAGCCAGCTCCTCGGCTTGCACGCATGCTTCCTCAAAAATCGTATCCTGAATACTGCGTCGCTTAGTATTTAACTCCTCCAGCTTCTCACTCGCCTCCAGTGCCGCCAGTCCATCGCGCGCCACCAGCATATCCAGCGCGTGCTGCGCCGTCTCCAGCCGACCGGCTGCATTCATTCGCGGCCCCAAGCCGAATCCCAGATGCCTGGCATTGACCTGCCCTGGTTCAATACCCGCCACCGCCATCAAGGCTTTTAGTCCTGGGCGTTGTTGTTTCTTCAACACTTCTAAGCCCCAATAGACGTTCGCCCGATTTTCATCCGCCAACGTCACTATATCGCATACCGTCCCCAGTGCTACCAAATCGAGCAGCCACTTTTCATAGCCATCAGGCAAACCATCCAATTCAGTCTGCAGCGCCTGCACCAGCTTGAACGCCACGCCCGCACCGCACAAATCACGAAATGGATAAGTATGTCCTGAAAATTTCGGATTCACCGCCGCCACGCTCGGCGGCGGAGTCTCGGCCACGTTATGATGATCCGTCACCACAGTATCAATCCCTAGGCTAGCGGCATACGCAATCTCCGCATGACACAAACTGCCAGTATCCACCGTCACGATCAAATCTGCACCCATATCGCGCACCTTGTCCACCGCACCCATAGTCATGCCATAACCCTCAACAAAACGGTTCGGAATGAAAGCATCGACGTCTTCAAAACCAAACTTACCAAAGGCATCCAGCAGCAGCGCCGTAGCGCTCAGTCCGTCGATGTCATAATCGCCGTAAATAACAATTTTTTCGCCCTGCTCCCGCGCCTGTTTCAACCGCGCCACTGCCTTTTTCATGTCTGGCAGCAAAAACGGATCATGTTTCACCGCCATATAATCTGGCTGCAAAAAAGCCTGGCGCGCTGCCCGCGTCATCAGACCGCGCGCCGTCAAAATCTGCTCGAATAAGGTCATCTACTAATCTCGGAAGTTGTACGTTTCGGCCGATTGCTATTAGCGTGCTGCTGCGACTTAATGACAATACTTTGCAATTCTTTGAAAATCGGGAATTGTTTATTAGTCGAGTAAATCCGTGTATTACCCTGCTTTTCGGCATGCAAAAAACCGACCTTTTCCAGCCGGCGCAATTCGCGCTGGATATTACCGGGGTCTTCCTTGATCAGCTTGGCCAAACCGCGGACATGCGTCCGAAAATCTGGATATTTGGCATAGACGACAACTATCTTACGACGCACCCGCGAGGTAATGAATACATCAAGCATCTAGCCAAGCCCCTTTCTTCCAGTTTAGTTTGTTCTGTTGCTTTTTATTCTACATTCTTTTCATAACCAATTCAAGACCATTTATCGCCAATTCAATATGATTTGGTTAATCTTATCAATTGATTGCTGTAGTGTTGGCACATTGTTATCTTCATAATAATGATCAACTCCCAAGAAATTCTCTTTAACGTCCAGCAAATGTAGCTCATCAGCAGTAATGTGCAGCCGATCAACCACTGCCACCGACGCCACTGGCGATGCTACCACCAACCGCAGAATCCTAATCGGCTTCAAGAAGTCTAAAGCCACTCCGACGCTAGCAGTATTAGCAAAGCCATCCGATACCAGTACCACCACGCGATCTTTCAGCATATCTTTATCGACTGTACCGCCATCGCCGATCAAGCGATTGAGACTACTATATGTTTCGCGTCTCTTCTCGGCCAAATAACCGTGAAATTCGCTCGTATACTCATCAATCTCGCCTGCCGAAAATTCATCATTATATGTGAAATCGCCAGTTTGCGACACCGCTCCAAAATTCATTCCTTCGCCTGGTATCTCGATATCCTGCGATACCAACAACATCAACACGCAGTGCAGTTGCGTCGCAATTTGCTCGCCCACCACTACGCCGCCGTTGCTTAGCGCTACCACAGCGCAGTTTTCGTAGCGATATTTGGCTACCAATTGATCAGCCAAAATCTTTCCTGCTTGCGATCTACTCTCGAAATACATATGCTTATAGTAGCGTGTTAAATTGCCGTAGACAAGGTATAATTAGGCGATGCATTATTATGAAGTAGCGCCCACCAAAATCGTTAAAGCCGACGCTTGCGTATTCACTTACAGCAGCCAGCAACCTCTGGCTATCGGCGCTGTTGTCATTATATCAATCGGTCAGCAATTGCTCACCGGTATAGTTGTAAAAAAAACAACTAAACCTGATTTTGCTACTAAAGAAATTACAACAATCCTCGATCTACCCCCGTTACCGCGTCCGTTGTTGCAAACTGCACAATGGATGAGTAATTACTACATCGCTCATCTGGCATTAGTTTTACAAACCATCTTGCCAAGCGGCCTCACCAAGAAACGCCGCACTCTAAGCTCAAACAGCACTGCAGCAACACGAAGAGATAGAACACATTTTGTACTCAACAAAGACCAGTCGGCCGCCATTGACAGCCTGCTAAACGCCAAAAGCGGCACCGTTATTCTGCACGGTGTCACTGGCAGCGGCAAAACCGCCGTCTACATAGAATACGCCAAGAGGTTGATTGCTACTGGCAAATCTGTCATCGTAATTGTTCCAGAAATTGCCTTAACCGCCCAGCTAATCGCCGAATTTCAACACTCTTTTCCCAACCTCATCACCACACATTCGCAACAAACCGAAGCCCAGCGCCACCACGCTTGGCTGCAAGCACTCAATGCTACCCAGCCAAATGTCGTTATCGGTCCGCGCTCAGCCTTGTTTATGCCATTTAACAACATCGGCGCGATTATTATCGACGAAGCTCACGAACCAGCACTCAAACAAGACCAAACACCGCGCTACTCTGCCTTGCGGACAGCCGCTATTCTAGCCCGGTATCACCATGCTACCGTAGTACAAGGTTCAGCCACGCCGCTGGTCAGCGAATATTACCTCGCTGTCAAAACTGGCCGGCCCATTATCAATTTACCAGCCCGCGCCAACCCAAACATCATCACTCCCTCTATAAACGTTGTGGATATGACATCGAAAAATGCCTTTTTGCGCCACCGTTTTCTATCCGACTTATTAATAAATACTATTAATCAGAATCTCGAAAACAACAAACAAACGTTAATTTACCACAATCGCCGCGGCACCGCCAGCACCACTCTTTGTCAGAATTGCGGCTGGAGCGCTTTATGCCCGCGCTGCTTTATTCCAATGACTTTGCACGCCGACCAGCACGCGCTAATTTGCCACATTTGCGGATACCGCGAACGCGTGCCCACCGCCTGCCCTGATTGCGGTAGCACTGATATTGTCCACAAGGGCATCGGCACCAAACTGATTGAGAGCGAATTGCAAAAGCTTTTTCCGCAGGCCGCCATCGCCCGCTTCGACGGCGATATTACCAGCAAAAATAGCCTCAATCAGCGCTATCAAGAACTCTACGACGGACATATCGATATCATCATTGGTACCCAAGTTGTCGCCAAAGGCCTCGACCTGCCCCGCCTGGCGTCTGTTGGTATTATTCAGGCTGACGCTGGCCTGGCTCTACCCGACTTCACCACTCGCGAACGCACCTTTCAGCTGTTAGCCCAAGTTATCGGCCGAGTTGGACGTAATGATCAGCCGACATCAATTATCGTTCAAACTTATCAGCCGCAAAACCCAACCATTGTCCAAGGTATCCGCCAGGATTACGCTAGCTTCTACGCCAACGAACTAGCCGAACGCCGCCGCGGCATTTTTCCGCCGTTTGTTTATTTGCTCAAACTAACTTGCATTTACAAAACCGAAGCCACCGCCATTCGCAACGCCCAAAAATTCGCCGCCAAACTCCGCAGCGAATACCCCGATACTACATTCTTTGGGCCGGCACCAGCTTTCTACGAGCGAGTCCGCGACACCTACCGCTGGCAAATTGTTGTCAAATCGACCAACCGCGCCAAACTGCTCGCCATCGCCAGCCAATTACCCCGAACACACTGGCAATACGACATCGATCCGGCAAATCTGTTATAATATAAAGTTGTGAAGAAAGAAGCTATCATTACCCTGCCAAATCCGCACCTGCGCCAGAAATCGCAGCGAGTTCATGTCGTCTCCGACGAAACCCGCCAGCTCATCAAAGATATGACTGATGCCAGTATCGACTGGGAGAACTCCC
>CAUSEX010000025.1:0-12261 GCA_963531145.1 uncultured Candidatus Saccharibacteria bacterium | reverse complement strand
TAGCCAAGAATAATTTTATGGTCTTCGACAGCACTACCTCGCGGATAGCGCATATAGAAATCAGCTGGCGTCGCATCAATTGTGATACCCAGCTCCTCGCGCAGCTCCCGCTCTAGCGCCACGTCAGGCGTTTCGCCAGCGTCAATATGTCCGCCCGGCAAGCCAAAGCCATCATCGTGCGGATAATACATCAGTAGCACACGCTTGCCATCGCTGCTATACAGCGCTACTTTTACGCTAACTTCGTGTCGATCGTACATTGCGCTCATAATCCCAATTCCTTTAGCTGCGCTAGATCAACCGTTGACGGTGAATCCATCATCACGTCAACGCCCGAACCGTTCTTTGGAAAGGCCAAGGTTTCGCGAACATTGGTTTCGTCAATGAGTTCCATGAGAATGCGATCGACGCCAAAGGCACAGCCAGCGTGCGGCGGTGCACCGTATTTGAAGGCGTTTAGCATGGCGCCAAATTTTTCTTCGACGTAGGATTCGCTAAAGCCCAGCAAGTCAAATACTTTGTACAGCACCGCTGGGTTGTGGTTGCGCACACCGCCGGAGCAGATTTCGTAGCCGTTCATCACCATGTCGAACTGGTCAGCCACGATGGCCAGTTTTTCAGCATCGGTCGTCGCCGATTCCAGCGCCTGCAACCCGCCCTTTGGCATGCTAAATGGATTGTGTCCAAAATCAAGCATCTTGCCGTGGTCATCCCATTCATAGAACGGAAAATCGATAATCCAGGCAAACGCCACTACGCTCGGGTCTTTCAGGTTGAAATGGATAGCAAATTCGTTTCGCAAGCGACCAAGCACGGCGTTGACGACTGGGCGAGTATCGGCACCAAAGAAAACTGCGTCGCCATCAGCCGCACCAGTTTTTTGCTGAATCGCCGTAAGCTCTGTTTCGCTCAAGAACTTAGCAATTGGTGATTTTGCCTCGCCATCTTGGTAAGTGATGTAAGCTAAACCGCCCGCCCCTTCACTTTTAGCAATGTCTGTGAATTGGTCGATTTGCTTGCGGCTGAGACTGGCGCCATTTTTAACACAAATCGCCTTGATACACTCAGCGTTTTTGAACACGCCAAATTCGGTGTTGGTGAATACGTCGGTCAGTTCAATCAGCTCCATACCAAAACGCAAGTCTGGCTTGTCCGAGCCGTATGTCTCCATGGCGTCGCGGTAAGAAATCCGCGGAATTGGACTACCGTCACCAACAGGCAGGTCGCTCAAATCCAGCAATTCCTTGCCCGCAAACTCAGTCGCTAGCTGGCGCATCAACGGCTCAACTTCCTGGCGAACTTCCTCGCCGTCTTCAACGAAGCTCATCTCCAGATCCAGCTGATAAAACTCACCGTACAGTCGATCAGCTCGCGGATCTTCATCGCGGAAACACGCCGCCAGCTGGTAATACCGCGGCACACCACCAACCATCAGCAGCTGCTTAAACTGCTGCGGTGCCTGCGGCAGAGCGTAAAACTTATTTTCCTGCAAACGACTTGGTATCAGGAAATCACGTGCGCCCTCAGGGCTAGAATTTGCCAAAATCGGCGTCTGAATCTCGATGAAGTCCCGAGTATCCATATACTGATGCATCCGTCGGTACATTTCGGCACGTTTTTTCAACATCTGTTGCATCTTCGGGCGGCGCAGGTCGAGGTAACGATACTTAAAACGCAAGTCCTCGCCCGCCTGGTTTTCTTCGGCAAATGGCTGGATTGGCAAAGTTTCGGCTCGGTTAAGTAACGTCAGCCTCTCGACCACCAATTCAACTGCGCCAGTCGGAATTTTATCGTTTTTTAGTCCAGCCGCGCGTTCGCACACCATGCCTTCGGCGCGAACGACAAATTCGTCGCGCAGCTCATCAGCAAGCGAAAATGCTTCCGGATTATCAGAATTAAAAACTAGCTGCAATAAACCGGTGTGATCGCGTAAATCAACAAAAATTAGCCCGCCATGATCGCGGCGCGAGTGCACCCAGCCGCTAACTGAAATTTTTTCGCCGGCAAGTTGCGCCGCCTGTATATTAAAAGTTCGCTTCATATCTCTGTTATTATACTCGATTTGACCATCCTTTACCAATCTGCGCTGCATTGATAGCTTTTCTAAATAAAATGCGCTACAATTAGCATAAGAATTATGAGGATCCTAAATAATACTCTGGTCAAGATTCTGACGCGTAATAATATTGCGACCGAAGAAACTCTCAAACCGCTAATGGAAGAGGCGGAGCGTTCTTCGCGACCGCTGCAAGATATTGTATTAGATTCAAAGCTTGTATCTGAAACCGACTTGACAAAGCTTTTCGCGCAATACGCCGATATACCTTACATTGAGGTCGATCCACGTAATATTCCGAGCGAGGTACTGAATCGCATCCCAGAGCGTATCGCCCGCCAATACAATGCAGTGATTTTTCAAATCGACGAAGATGGCACTATGCACTTGGCGATGGATGATCCAGATGATGTGCTGGCTACTAATTTTATCGAGAAAGAGATCGGCAGCAATACTAAAATTTATATCGCACCGCATTCTAATATCTTGCAATGTTTAGAAAATTATCGCGGCGATGTCAATCAAGAGCTCAATGAAGTCATTGACGTGCAGCGCGAAGATGACGGCTCGGATCAGAAAGTCTCCGAAGCTGATGTTGCCGAGGATTCGCCAATCGCCCAAACCGTCAATTTGCTTCTAGAATATGCCATCCGCTCTCAGGCCTCAGATATTCACATCGAGCCGCGGGAAAATTTCGTGCAAGTCCGCTACCGCATCGACGGCGTCCTCAAAGAAGTCAACCAATTACCGCGCAACGTGCTAAATGCGCTAGTCAGCCGCATTAAGATTTTATCCAACCTCAAGATTGACGAGCGTCGCGTACCGCAAGACGGTCGCTTCAAAATCAAAGTTGCTGGTAAACAATACGCCTTGCGCGTCAGCACCCTGCCAATTACCGACGGCGAGAAAGTCGTCATGCGAATTCTTGACGAATCCAACCAAGCAATCACGTTGCAGCAACTTGGCTATTGGGGCAAATCGTTAGCCATCATAAATAGCGCTATTGCCGAACCAAACGGTATGATTCTAGTAACCGGTCCAACCGGTAGCGGTAAATCCACTTCCTTATTCTCAGTACTATCTATGCTAAACACGCCGGAAGTTAATATCTCAACTATCGAGGATCCAGTCGAATACAAGATCCCCGGCGTCAACCAAACCCAAACCAACGCCAAAGCTGGTATGACTTTCGCCTCGGGGCTGCGAGCACTGCTGCGCCAAGATCCGAACATCATCATGGTCGGCGAGATCCGCGACGGCGAGACCGCCAATCTAGGCGTGCAGGCGGCATTGACTGGGCACTTGGTATTTTCAACCTTGCATACCAACAATGCTGCGACTTGTCTACCACGTTTATTGGATATGGGTATCGAGCCATTCTTGATCGCTTCAACAGTCAAGGCGGTCGTCGGTCAGCGCTTAGTACGACGACTGTGCATGAACTGCCGCGAACAATACGTACCGACGCCAGACGAAATCAACGAAATAGTCTCGCTGTTCAATCTACGTCCAGACCAAACGTTTGCACATATTCATGATCTAGAATTACAAGCCATCGAGCAAAAAGTCGGCGGCGACACACCAGCTGGCACCGACGAAACTACTATTCGCACCCTCTGGCGAGCGCACCCAGGCGGCTGCGACGAGTGCGGACACGTCGGCTTCAAGGGGCGCGTCGGTATTTACGAAGTGTTGGGCATGTCGCGTGAAATTCAAAAAATGATAACTTCCGACGCCACTAGCAACCAGATTCAAGATCAAGCAATCAAGGAGGGAATGATTACAATGCAATCTGATGGATTAGTTAAAACATTACGCGGCAACACTACGCTCGACGAGGTGCTGCGTGTTACGAGGGAATCCTAATGGCATCTTTCTCTTATGTCGCAACTAATAAGTCTGGCGATGTCATCCAAGGCAACATCGAGGCTAGCGATCGACCTGGAGCTTTATCTGCTCTAACCAAGCAAGGCTTGTCACCGCTCAGTATTGACTCGCTTGAAAGGAAAGGACTAGCCAGTATTAGTTTTGGCGGTGGTAAGAAAAAAGTTAAAACCGACGACATCGTGATGTTCACCCGCCAGATGAGCGCCATGGTTAGCGCTGGCGTGCCGTTGCTGCGAGCACTTTCTTCGCAACATGATCACACTGATAGTCCAGCCCTCAAGGCAGTCCTTGGCGACATCATTAAAGACGTTCAATCTGGTATGCAGCTAGCCGACGCCCTGAGCAAACATCCAGCTACTTTTAACGATGTTTATGTCAATATGGTGCGTGCTGGCGAAGCTGGCGGTATTCTTGACGATATCCTTAGGCGTCTAGCTATTCAGCAAGAAAAAAGTGCTGGCATCCGCAAAAAAATTAAAGGAGCGATGACTTATCCGTTAGTTTTGCTGGTTATTACTATTATGGCCTTTTTGGTTTTAATGGTGTTTGTCATCCCGCAAATCGGCGAAATGATTAAAGGGTTTGGTGGCGAGGATGCCGAACTACCAGCTTTGACTCAAGTAATGCTGTCAATTAGCGGTTTTTTGACGACTAAAGGATACTTGCTGATACCAGTACTAATCGCTATCGTTTACTTCTTGCGGCGCTGGCTGAATACTACAGCTGGCAAACACACTTTTCACCGTTTTGTCCTCAAGATACCAGCTATTAGTAGCATTATTCAGAAAGTAGCTGTCGCCCGCTTTGCTCGTACGTTTTCGGCGCTCATGGGGTCTGGCGCGGCCGTCCTAGAATCGCTTGAAGTCACTTCGCACTCAGTCGGCAATGTTGTTTACGAAGAAGCTCTGCTAAAAGCTGCCAAGGAAGTCGAAAACGGCAAAAACTTATCAACAATCATCGAAAAAACTGGATTATTCCCGCCAATCGTCTCGCAGATGCTAGCTGTCGGCGAAGAAACTGGCCAAACCGACGTCGTACTAGTCAAAGTAGCCGACTTTTACGAAGAAGAAGTTGATGTCGCCATCGATAGTATCGGCTCAATTATTGAACCGGTAATGATCGTGCTGATGGGTGGCATGGTGGGGCTAATTGCCGCTAGCGTTATGATGCCAATTGCCGGCTTATCAACGAGTATTAAACAATAAAACTTATGCTATACTGTATATAGAAAAGGGCATCCATGGTAAAACTATTTTTCAAAGACAAACCGATCATCGGGCTCGACATCAATTATACTGGTGTTAAAGTCATGGCCATCAACCAGAAACACGCTGACGTTCGCGGCTACGGCTCAGTCGATCTTGACCCGGTTAAGACACAGGAAGCGCTCGACACCGATGATCACGAATATCTGCGCGAGCACATAGCCAATATGTTTCGAGATCGCATTATCGGCTCTCTGCCTTCTAACCACGTAGTAATTGGCTTGCCAACGAGCCGCACTTATTCGCGCACCTTTACTCTGCCAGCAAGCGAAGAAAAGCATATTGCCAGCGCTGCCCAGCTAGAAGTCGAACGCTATATACCAGTACCGTCAGACTCGTTATACACTGACTACGAAATTATTAAGCGCACCAAAGAGACCCTGATGGTTGTCGTCTCGGCCGCACCGCGCGCGCTGGTTGATACAGTTACGCAAGTTGCCAAGGAAGTCGATCTGCGTCCAGTTGCCGTTGAACCGAGCATGAATGCGGTCGCCCGCATCCTGACCAAAACCGAGGAAGGCAATCGTACCACGCTAGTTATCGACGTCGGCGCCACCAGTACCGATATTGCCGTCCTGGAAGATTCAGCGATTCTCATTACCGGTTCGGCTAATGTCGGCGGCAATAACTTCACTCTAGATATCGCTAGTAAAATGCAAGTGTCGCTAGAAAAAGCTCACCAGTATAAAGTCCTCAACGGCCTCGGGCAAAGCGATGATCATGACAAAATTGAAGCCGCCCTCAAACCAAGCCTCGGTCGTATCGTCGGAGAAGCCAAAAAGGTCATCCGTTACTACAGCGAACGTATTTCAGAGGATAAAAAAATCGAGCAAATTCTTATCGTTGGCGGCGGTGCAAACATGCCAGGTATCGGCGAATACTTTACTAACGCTTTCATTTTGCCGGCCCGCGTCGCTAGCCCGTGGCAAGATCTTGATTTCGGGTCGCTTGAAAAACCGCACCGCCAGTTTCGCCCGCGTTATATCACCGTCGCTGGTCTGGCTAGCGTACGGCCATCGGAGGTAAAAAAATGATCAACCTACTCTCACCCGAAGAACGCAAGCAAATTAAGGCCGCCCGGGCTAACTCAATTTTAATGCGCTATGTTGTCATGTCGCTGATAGTTGTTGTGATTATTGTAGTTGAGCTAATCAGCTCGTATTTTATGCTAGTATTCAACCAGTCTGCCAGCAGAGAAACCATAAATGACAATCAAAGTAAATCTTCAGCCTTCAGCTCGGTCAAGAGCGATGCCGAAAAGTATCGTTCTAACCTGCGGGTAGCAAAATACATTCTTGACACTCAAGCACCATATACTGATATTCTAAATGCGATTGCCAGGAGGTTGCCAAACGGCGCCTCGCTCACTGGCATATCAATCGACCCGACGACTTTTGGAACTGCTTCTGTGCAAATTCAAACCCACGTCAGTTCGTACGCGCAAGCCATTGAAGTCAAAAATAGCTTGCAGGAGACGTCTATCAATAAAGTTAAAGTTTTTGACAGTGTTAGCCTATCAAACGCTACGCACGAAATTGGCGACAATACATTTCAGGCAAATTACACTGTAATCTATTCAAAGAAGGTACTGCCATGAAATTCGTTCTAAAACCAACTACATTCCGCATTTTGCTTATCGTCAGTTTACTAGTTATTGCGGCGGCGGGCGCAGGCAGTTTCGTCTTCGGACACCAAGAGATTGTTAAATATGCAGAGGAAACCCGCAAACTCAATACCGAAGCACAAGCCTCTAGCAACGAATTACAAGCCCTTTCAAGCCTCAAATCGAAACTAGACAACAGCAAAAGCGACGTAAAACGCGCTGAACAAATCGTTTCGACCAGCAAGAAATATCATTATCAAGATCAAATTGTCAGCGACATCGAAAATCACGCAAATAGCGCTGGTATTAAAATCGCTTCAATCGATTTTTCAGCAAATGAAAGTAAATCCAACAGCTCATCAAGCTCATCGTCGTCTAGCACTGCTAAAAACACTAAAAAACCAGCGCCAGACGGCTTCAAATCGGTTACTGCTACCGTTAACTTAAGTAATCCGGTATCTTATGAGCAAGCGTACATTTTCTTGCGCTCTTTAGAACAAGGGCTTTTCCGGATGCAAATTTCTAACCTAGCCTTAGCCAAAGATGACAACAACGGCATCACAGTTAGCGCACTAACTCTGGAGGTATATACAAAATAATGGAAGTCTCAGACGCATTTCGCATTCTCGGCGCAAAGACAGCTAAATTCTTTGGCCGGTATCACTTTTTATTGTTTTTCATATTGGCTGCCGGCGGATTGTCAGTTGCTACCATCCTGCTCTACCAAACACTCACTACGCCAGCAGAAGAACCGCAAGCTAGCACCTCCGCTAGTTTTGATGATACTACCATCAAACGCATCCGTAAGCTAAAATCAGCTGGCAATGCACCGAGCACACCGCCGCCAGCCAACGATAGGACAAACCCGTTTTAGTCTATGATTTTGCTCGGTTCAGCGGTACTCAATGCAGAAATATTCAGTATTCAAACTGGTGGCAAGGTAGCGCGCACAACCCGCGCAATCATTAATCCCGCCAATCTGCAAATCATTGCCTTCGAAGTGTCAGGGCCGCTAGTTCAGCAACACCCCGCGCTGATGTTGCTTAGCGATGTCCGCGAACTGAGCAATATGGGCTTCATTGTCGACGACATCGACCAATTCATAGCTCCGACCGACGTTGTGCGCGTCAACGACGTCTACCAGCTAAAGTTTGATATCATCGGTAAACTAGTACTTGATGAAAAACGCCATAAACTTGGTAAAGTCATCGACTTCACAATAGATACCACGCAGTTTCTCATTATGCAGCTGTCGGTCAAGCGGCCACTGCTACGCAGCTTCAACGACACTGAGATTTTAGTACATCGCAGCCAGATTATCGAGATTAACAACGATTCAATTGTCGTCCACTCTCAAGCCAAAGCTCCCGAGCCAGAGCTCCATGAAGTAGTCGGTAGCTATATCAATCCGTTCCGCAAACCAAAGCAGGCTCGACAGAATTCAGATATTGATTAGCAATCTTCTCGGCGCAAAGCGGTTTTGATATCATCAAAGCTAAATCCCTGGCGCGCTAGATATTGCATGAACTTTTGCTCATCAGAGTAACGCCGGCGTTTTTTAGCAATAACTTTAGCCAGCTCGTCGATATCATTACACGACGAATCTGCGATTACCGAATCAATGATTGTCTGTGCTATACCTTTTGCCGCCAATTCGCTACGCAGTTTTCGCATAGATACACCTTTAATCTGATGTCGATTTTCAACCCACCAGTTAGCAAATTTCTGATCGTCAATGTAACCGCGCGCTTGCAACTTCGCAAAAACACGCTCCGCCACAGTTCTAGCGAGACTTGGCTTTTCCGCCAACTTACCAGTTGTTATATTTTTATATTTACGAGCCAATGTTTTACGATAAAGATAGTCACGTACTTCACTGCTACTACGCGGTCGCATCAATACATACTCAAGTGCTCGGGCATATACTTTGCCGAATTCACTCTCTTGCTTGAGATTAGCTAACTCCTCTTTCGATAAAACCTGGCCAGCCTTAATTCCAAGATCAACAACCTGCGAAATATCCAGGCTAAAATCATATTTGCCGTCAACACTTACGTTGACGCGGTTTTTATCGTGAGATTGGAGAGAGATATCAGTAATCTTCATGTAGTGCTTTAAGTTGTTGTTCTGCCAGTTCACGTTGTGCATGAAACTCCTGCTCAAACTTAGCACCGACCCATTCCGAACCACGCTGCTTCAAGTCATTAAAATAGAAATCACAGATAACAGAACGAACACCCCCCTCGATACTATCTAAATCGGTGCTCCTATCCGCTTCCGCTATGAGACAGCCAATTGTGTTGTATATTTCAGTAGTTTTTTCATTCTCATTTAGGAAATTTAGGGAGATTTTCTGCCTAAGTATGCCATTTTGAAACAGTGTATCAGCAACCATTACCGCACGATGATACGAGTCGAGCAGTGCTCGCATTTCACTATCTACCATTTCTACAACTCCGCTTCTTTTACTTTATCGCGAACTTTATGGTCAATTTCTGCCAGAACCTCAGGATTTTCTTTCAGATATAATTTGGTTTTATCGCGGCCCTGACCAATAGTTTCGCCGTTATATTTGTAAAAGGCGCCCGATTTTTCGACAATACCGTGCATGGCTGCCAAGTCCAGAATGTCGCCAGTCTTGCTAATGCCTTCATTGTACATGATGTCAAACTCAGCCGTACGGAACGGCGGCGCAATCTTGTTCTTGACGATCTTGACGCGCGTGCGGTTACCGCGGATCTCATCGCCGTCCTTGATTTGCCCAATTCGGCGAATGTCTGCTCGCACCGATGCATAAAACTTAAGCGCATTACCGCCAGTAGTTGTCTCGGGGTTGCCGAACATCACGCCGATTTTCATGCGGATTTGATTAATAAAGATTACCGTAGCCTTCGATTTGTTAATAATACCAGTTAATTTGCGTAGTGCCTGGCTCATTAATCGTGCTTGCAAACCCATGTGTGAATCACCCATGTCACCGTCGATTTCAGCTTGCGGCACCAACGCCGCTACCGAATCAACTACTATTAGGTCAACGGCATTTGAGCGCACAAGCGTTTCGACAATTTCCAGCGCCTGCTCGCCGTTGTCGGGCTGCGATACTAGCAAATTATCAGTGTCAACGCCAAGCCGTTTAGCATATGCTGGATCAAGCGCATGCTCAGCATCAATGAAGGCTGCCGTCCCGCCTTGTTTTTGCATTTCGGCGATAGCATGCAGCGTCAAGGTTGTCTTACCGCTCGACTCTGGACCATAAATCTCGATAATTCGACCTTTCGGATAACCGCCGCCCAGCGCCAAATCTAAGCTCAGACTACCGCTTGGCAATAGCTCGACATCAACTTTTTTAGCCTCTCCTAGCTTCATGATTGAGCCGTCGCCGAATTGCTTGGTAATCTGTTCCATCGCCAAACCCAACGCCTTTAACTTGCCGTCGTCAGCCGCTGGCTTATCTGCAGATGTTTTTGGTTCGCTTTTCTTCGCCATATCTCCCCTTTCTTGCTGATATCTTTAATTATACATGAGCGACGCAGTTTTTGGTATAATGGTAAATATGAAACAAAACGGCTTCACAGTTATTGAACTTTTACTGGTGATAGTTTTACTTGGAGTTGGCAGCTGGCTATTTTTTAATGAAAAAGCAACTATCGATGCTACTGCTCGCGACAATCAGCGTAAAGTCGCTATCAACGCGATGTATTACGGATTGGAAGAGTATTTCTACGCTAAAAACGGCTATTATCCGGCTTCGATTGACAGCAAAACGCTGCGCACCGTCGACCCTGCTCTTTTCACTGATCCGAAAGGCAAAAAACTTGGCAATAGCGGCAGCAGCTACGTCTACGAATCAACAGGTTGCAATAACGAAAATCGATGCACTGGCTACACACTACGCAGTTCAATGGAGCGTGAAGATACTTACACCAAGACTAATCGCGATCACAAGAAATAATCAGCTAGTCATCATTCGTAACTGGGCGGCCATTCTTGAACGCCTCAACAGCATTGTTGAGTATTGCTACTTGTTCTTTCGGATTAGCAACATAGCTAAAGCGATACGTCGTTTCATCACCCTCAGTACTTAACCGAATCGAGCCGTAATTAAATAAAGTTTGTAGAATACCTTTTTGCGAGTAGCTGGAGTCCTCAATATTCATCAGGCTAACTGTTTGTTCGCGTTTTGAAAACAAGCTTATTTGAATTTCTTGAATAACACTTTCGTTGGTCAGGAAAAAGCGATTTTGCATATATACCCAAATCGCTATGTACAGCCCAAGTCCAAACAAACTTATCACCATCAAACAAATAAAGATAACTTGCGAGTGCAGCGATTGCGGCATACCAATCACCTTGGCGATATCGGGATAGCAAAACATAAACACAGACACCAAAATAATCGCAAGCATCATTGCTATCGTCGGGCCCCAAATGCCGATACTGTGCCGCGGAATCATTCGGATAACATACTCGTGTTCGCTAAGATTAAGCCACGGATAGAGGCGGCATGATTCCTCGTGCTTGCGGCGGGTCTCTTCGGAAATATGAACCGGAATCGGCTCGGTTGAGCGCGCTACATGCACAACCTGCTTGCCAGAGTCGGTGACTGATACTGGGTTGGTTTGTACAGCCGATTCTGCACCAGTAGCCTGCTCTTGCTGCTGTGAAGCTGTATATAACGGACGTCCTTCAGCATCGTAAGCGACTGGTCTGCGACTATCGTCATCGTCCATGATACCTCCTCGTTTATACTACTTGTAGTATACTATAAATTCCCTGCATTGCCGAGATGCCGCTTCGCCTTAATCGTTACCCGGCGGCCGCGCGGCGTGCGCTCAATGAAGCCAATTTGCAGTAAATACGGCTCATAAAAGTCCTCAATCGTTGTTACTTCGTCGCCAGTCAGGGCGGCAATGGTGGTTAGACCCACCGGATTATCGCCATAATTTTCCAGAATTGATTGCAGTAAATTACGGTCGGCTGGGTCTAACCCCAGCTCGTCTACTTCTAGCATTTCCAAAGCACTCGTTGTCGTTTTCACATCAATTATGCCATCACCATTGACGTCGGCATAGTCGCGCACGCGCTTGAGCAGGCGATTGGCGATGCGCGGCGTCAGGCGGGCCCGCGTCGATAGTAAATCTGCTGCTTCGCGCCGAATCGACGACTCCAGAATGGCTGCACTCCGCGTCACAATCTTAGCAATATCCTCTGGCTCGTAAAATTCCAAGCGGTAAATATGCCCAAACCGATCGCGCAGCGGTGCCGCCAGACTACCCGTCCGCGTCGTCGCACCGATGACCGTAAACCGCGGCAGATCCAGCCGGATTGACCGAGCTGCCGGCCCTTTGCCGATGACGATATCCAGCTTAAAATCTTCCATGGCCGAATACAAAATCTCCTCCACCGCCCGACCGAGTCGATGGATCTCATCGATAAACAAAATATCGCCG
>CAUSEX010000024.1:0-12481 GCA_963531145.1 uncultured Candidatus Saccharibacteria bacterium | reverse complement strand
AACTACATTCCTGCCAATAACTTTAGCGGTTCAATACCAGCAGGAGCTGTTAGCGCAGCACAAATAATCTACGATGCAGCAAAACGCAATAACCTCAATCCGAAAGTTATCTTAGTTAAAATCGCTACTGAATCGGCCGGCCCGCTTACCTCGGATAATTGGCCTTTGCAAAGCCAATATACTTACGCTATGGGTTCGCATTGTCCAGACAGCGGCCCCGGCGGCAGCGCAAATTGCGACCGCAATTATGCTGGTTTCTCAATGCAAGTCGAATCTGGCGCCCAATTAATGCGCTGGTATCTCGATAATATGGATAAACCTTGGTGGACTTATAAAAAACCGTTCGCTACTAACTCAATTTTGTGGAATGTAGTGCAGCGTGGCTGCGGCGCTGGAGACGTATATATTGCCAGCAAAGCAACAGCTGCACTATATACTTACACCCCGTATCAGCCAAATCAGGCCGCTCTTAATAATATGTACGGACTAGGCGACCATTGCAGCGCTTATGGCAATCGTAACTTTTGGCGCGTTTGGAACGACTGGTTTGGATCGACCCAGTACAGCCGCCCGATCATTAGTTTCAAATCGCATATTAGCTACTATGGCTGGACCGGACTAGTACACAATCGCGGCATTACTGGCTTTACCGGCCAGAGCAAATCCATGCAAGCCTTCACTATTGACGGTGAAGTTACCTATTCGTCGTATAGCGAAGAACGCGGCTGGCAGCCAACTGTCTATGGAGGCATGCAATCTGGCACAACAGAACTTAACAGACCTATTCAAGCAGTCAAAATTCAACCAACTGGATCGCTTGCCGAAAAATATGATTTATACTACCGCGCGCATGTCAGCTATGTCGGCTGGATGGGTTGGGCGAAAAATGGCGAGCCAGCCGGCATAACGGGCGGACCTGGAAATAATATAGAGGCCTTAGAAATCCGGCTTGTTCACAAAGGATCTAGCGCCCCAGAAGATTCGGGCCAAGCTTTCAAAAACGTCAATACAAAGGGAGATTCTTCACCGCTAGCAGCCTCGATTAGCTCACACGTTGGCATGGTTGGCTGGCAACCAGCAGTCACTGATGAAATGATTAGCGGCACTACCGGCCAAAGCCGTCGGATTGAAGCCGTCAAAGCCTCCCTTGTTAATAAAACTGGTATTTCCGGCGACCTTCGCTATTCGTCCCACGTATCATGGGTTGGCTGGCAAGACTGGAAAAATGCAAACGAAATATCTGGTACTACTGGCCAGTTCAAATCAGTCGAAGCAATTCGCTTTATGCTCACTGGCGACCTCGCAAAATCATACGATATTTGGTATCGCGCATATTCACAATATGTCGGCTGGATGGGCTGGGCGAAAAATGGCGAGCCAGCCGGATCAACTGGTGCAACCAGACAGCTTGAGGCCATCCAGATTCGTATAGCGCCAAAAAATTCAATCGCCCTACCTAGCGGTGCATTCTACAACCCAGCCAATACGCCTGTCCCAGATTTGTATGATCTCAGCTATTCAACCCACGTCAGCTATGTTGGCTGGATGCCGAACGTCTCTCAGGGTGTCATGTCTGGTACAACGGGGCGATCGTTCGCCGTTGAAGCACTACGCATTGCCAAAGCTATATCACAACGCGACGGATCGACCATCGCCATCCGCTGCTCATCAAAATCGGCTAACGACCCTTGGTCGGCAGATATACCTGTGACCGAACAACAAATCTGCGGCACTACCGGCCAAACAAAAGCGCTCAATGGCATAAAACTATCCCTCGGTGAAACCGACGCCAAGAAATATGATATTTACTATCAAACTCACCTATCATGGATTGGTTGGCAAGAGTGGAAAAAGAACGGTGAGGTCGCAGGCGATAAACCAGGATCGCACATTGAAGCTGTTAGAATAAAGCTTGTTGAAAAATAAAATCTCTATTTGTATATATCAACAATCCGCTGCTCAAGCTTACTCCACTGATAAGCTTGAGCAGTTTTTTGACCATTTTTAATGATTTTATCGCGCAGTTTTTTATCGTTTAGTAACTTTTCGACAGCTGCAACGCCCGCATCGATATCGCCTTGGCGATAAAATAGACAGTTGTAATTATCTTTCAGATATTCAACATTGCCGCCGTTTGGTACCACAACAGATACGCCGCCAGTCGCCATCATTTCAAGCGGCGGATATGAAAAGCTCTCAACGATACTAGTTTTAATCAAAATATCGCAGCTTGCGTACACTTCTCCAACTTTTTCTGGAGCAATACGATTATAAAATCTATCAACTCGGTACCAATCTTTTGGTTCCTTGCGGTATGATAAATACGAAATCTCGAATTTTTCAGGGTCAAGCCTCTCAACGATACGAAAAGCTTCGTCAGTATTTTTATACTCACTTTTACTGTCGCCTTCAATAAGTATCTTTATTTTGCCCGTAAAATCCCGTTCGCGATATGGGTACAATTCAAGATCAATTCCATTTGAGACATACTCGGATTCTTTATGAAAGACATCTTTCAACCACTTCTGACACCATAGTGACATCGTAATATACCGTATACCAGATTGATCGCAGTAAGAAGCGTTCGCTAAAAAGCGCGGTTCGCCAGTGCCTGGTATATAAAAATCCGTTTCAAAGTTTTGCACAAAATAAAGCCGATTACGAACATTAGGCTGCTTCTTAACTAGCTCGACAGTTGACCACAACGTTGCAACCTGCGTGTCGAAAAACGCTTTCATTTTAGTTTTGTGCGTAGCAACGACATTAAATCCAGGCAACTCATATCTATAGCTATAGGTTTTCTTAGCGATTTTTAGAGCGTGCTTACTGACTGCATCAATTAGCGTCACGTCCCAGCCATGCCTTCTTAGCACATCAGCATGCTTTAAAGCGACAATTACTCCTCCTGAAATATCAGTTGAAGGCAGAACAAAACCGATATTTCGCGCCAAATGCTTTCTAATAAACGAAGCTAGGTTATAGCCAGTGTACACCGTCGAATAGTTATGAATTATCTCCTCGTGAGCTTTATCTGCAAGTTTACCGCGCAAAACCGAGTCTGATACTAGTAAGTCAAGTGCTTTAAACCACTCTGCGTCAATATTGTTTACTAGTATGCCTGTTTCGTTATTCTGAATTTTCTCTGCAAAAGCGCCAATATTGCTGGCTATGGTTGGAATCTTTACAAGAGCCGCCTCAACCCATTTATTTTCAGATTTTGCGCGGTTAAAAATCGTATCAACCAGCGGTGCCAAAACAATATCGCACTCCGCCATAACAGCTGGCAATTCTCGCCAATCAACAAATCCTGACGTAATAAGACGTTCTTTATACGGATCAAGGGCGTCTGGAACATCCAGAATGCCAGCAATCTTAAGGTAAATTTGCGGATACTTTTCGAATATTTTAATAAGACTAGGAATAACGAGATCGAAATCTTCATTATGGGTAATGCTACCGCTAAAATAGCCGATAACAACTTTATCTCTGTCTTTACTAACCGCCTTAAGCGCTAAATTAGATAGCTTAATCATTTCATCAGATGCGACATTACGGTTGATCAACACACTACCCTTCGTGTAATGCTGTAGCTCCTCTTGCAGTTGAGCGGTCGTGGTAACAACATGATCGCACAACTCCAGCGTTTCGCGCATTCGATTAACACCGTCGTCGTAGAGCTGCTTATCATCGACACTCATCTGCTGAACATATTTGATTGAATAAGTATATTTCTGGTCAATTACCAAATCATCAATATCAAAGAAACAGGTTTTATTAAAATAATGCGCCTGCTTGATAAATTCACGAATCGTATCAGTTATTGGGCAGCGGAAAAATACAAATCCGCGATAATACTTCAATTGATCAAGCGATAATCTATCATAAAAAACGCTCTCAACAGTTAACCCCTGCGACATTAGCTGCTCCATCTGGTGAGCAACCCGGTAGCGCTCTGGGTGCGGCAAAGTGCAGCCGTTAATAAATAAAATATCTTTATATACTTGCTGTTTTTTATCAGGAAATTTCTTATAATATGCATACTTTGCTGCGCGTTTTACAAAGCGGACAGCACCATCGTCTTTAATTATTACAACACTTTTCTTTACAAGATTATTAACTTTACGTATCATTATTGTTCCTCCTTAGCCGTCATATATGGATTATATAACGTTTTTAGACCTTTATCGCAAAGAGCTTTAGTTAGCAATCGGCTAGTTATTCTTGTTGATTCATCAATCGAAGCCAACTTATTCCGTTCAATAAATAGCATGGGAAGATCTATCGCACCTAGATTGTATCTAGCGGTTAGATAAATGTGTTTCGTAAAGGATCGCCGGCTTAGCGTCTGTATGCATTCTACTATTTTTTTATCTAAGATTGACGTAAGGTTTTCTATAACTCGATTCTCGTCAGCTACAGACGGAACAACTGCACCGACATCAAGTCGCATCACATCACCCATATCGCTATAATTATCAACGTCTTTAATCATAGTCTCTGAGAATACTATTATATCAGCAGCTTCATCGCGAATGACATCGCCGACGGTGGTTGATTTGCTAAATAATACATTTTTTATAGTAAGATTTTGCGGCGTAGAATATTTTAGCCGCCACTGAGCATCATATATTGAATCGCGCACAACTTGAGCTTGGACTTGACGGCTCTTGATATCGTCATTTAAAGCCTTCTTCTGAGCATCAATAACATAAGGCTTTGCATCTAATCCTCGTGCAGTAGAATCTTTATGGACACGCCAATAGTAAAGTATTTGCGAAACATGCGCAATCTGCTGCGGCTGCAGTATTCTTGTTATGCGCAAAAAAAGCTCCCAATCTTGAGCTCCGTTGTAGTTGCCATCTTCGCCCTCCAACTCCAACAAAAGTTTCCGCTGCATGACAGCAAAGTGCGTAATATAGTTGACCGAGCGCAAGAAATCAGCGTTCCAATCAGGTTTGAAAAATGGTTGATATTGTCGTCCGCGTTCATCAAGCTTAATCTCGTCAGTATATATAAATTTTACATCTGGCAAACTATTTATCTTTTCGACAATTCGTAATAAAGCGTCTGGGTGCAGCACATCGTCATGATCAAGTAGCGCCACGTATTCCCCGCTAGCTTTATGGATACCGTAATTTGTCGCCCCGGCAATATGGCGATTGGCCTTAAGAAAAAAAGGCTTTATTTTTGCATTGGTCTTTGCTATAGCGCTGATTTCTTGTTTCAAGCCTGTATCAGGCGACGCATCATCAACAATAATCAGTTCCCAATTATCGTATGATTGAGATTCAACTGACTGAACCATTTCCCTCAAGTATTTCGTTGGAGTATTGTAAGTCGGCACAATAATCGACACTAGCGGCTGTCTGCGTAATTTATAATTTATAGGCTTATCTTCATACCTGCACTGCCATGACTCATATAACCTGCGCTGACGCGAATCAAGATAGTTGCGATATGGCGAAATCAATAACAGCAAGAAAGAGTAAAGTGCTCTATTGTGTTTTATTATATTTTTCAAGCGTTGCAGCATATTTTATTTCCATGTGTGATCTAGCTTCGTCACGCCGCCCCAGCGGCCGTGTCCATAATCGCGTTGGACTGAAAAAAACGGTCCTTCCTCGATAAAAGCAATCACCTTTGTATCATTAGCCCCCATCAAACCCGCCTTGATAAAATACCTGCCTTCATTAAGATTTAACTTTACAGTGTAGCGAGCTGCTTGATCTTTGATAGCGCTAGTTTTTTCTTGGTAAGTATTCGGTCCGTAAACATACTCGCCGTTTTCACGAAAAATTGCAACGCCTACATGTTTAACACCCTTTTGCTGCCATGACAAATCTACCGTCATAGTTTCTTCGAAATCATACATGGTCTTTTCTTTACCATCAGTACCACGCAACACTATTTTGAACGGTACCGCCCCTTCGTTATCGCCGTTTAATCCAGTCGTCCGGTCATAATTCTGGCTATTACTACGACTATATGCCGCCGCTATACGATACGGTTTGCCAATCATTTTAACGTGGCCGTCTTCAATAAATACTGCTTTTGTACAAAACCGCTCGACTGCCGCCATATCGTGAGTTACTAAAATTACAGTACGTTTTTCACGCTTAAGCTTATCAAAGTACGAATAGCACTTCTTTTGAAAAGCCTCATCGCCAACCGCAAGCACTTCATCAAGCAACAAAATATCAGCATGAGCGCGAATTGCAATTGAAAAGGCTAAACGGACCTGCATACCGCTTGAATAATTCTTAAGCCGTTCTTCCATAAAGTCTTCTAATTCTGCAAACTCAACAATCGCGCTATACATAGATTCCATTTCTTCATGACTAAACCCTAGCAGTGCACCATTAAGAAAAATGTTTTCGCGGCCAGTTAACTCTGGATTAAATCCTACGCCGAGCTCAATAAACGGCACTAGCGAACCGTGCACCTTAACGTTACCACCATTTGGCGTATAAATACCAGCGATTGTTTTCAACAGCGTGCTCTTTCCTGAACCATTGCGGCCGACTATACCGAAAAAGTCTCCTTCGTTTATAGTAAAACTTATATCCTTTAATGGCGTAAACACACGATAGCCTTTGCGACCTTTTAGTATATTTATCAACTGTTGTTTAACACCTGAACTAGCTTCAAGCGGAATTTTGAAAGATTTCGTTAGTTTGCTAATCTCGACAATTGCCTTAGACATCAAACACTCTCCGCGAAGTACCGCTGGTTAGATCGAAAATAAAAAACCGCTAGCAATATTACAATGATAACTGCAACAAACGGCGTCAACATCACCGGAAACGACACCAAATCATACAGCTGAAGTGTTTGTTGCGTCACTAATACCTTACGAACGTCTTGAACTACTTGAGCAACCGGATTAAGCATTAGCCATGAGGCAGCCCATGGCATCTGTTTTACAACCATTTGCAACGGATATATTACCGGAGTAGCATAGAATGCTGCTTGCAAGAATATTTCCCATAGATAACCGATGTCTCGATATTTAACGTTAAGCGTTGCTAGAAAAAATGCTACCGCCAATGAAAAGATATACAATTCAGCTATCAGAGGAATTATAAGCAACGCCTCTGCAGATATAGACACACTGTTGATTACGCAAAACACCAAAATAACGATTGTATTTATTATAAGATTGATAAATGCAGAAATAGTGCCGGATACAACAATAATAAATTTCGGGAAATTAATCTTGCGAATTAAGTCGCCCCGCGAAACTATTGATTGTAATCCTTGTACGGTTGCCTCGGTAAAGAAATTCCATAATACAGTACCAACTAATAAATGCACGGGAAAATGTTCAATATCTCTGCCTAGACGTAAGAATTTATCGAATACTATATATAGAATAATAAATAAAAATATTGGTTTTAAGATTGACCACAAATAACCTAATACTGATCCTTGATAGCGTAATTTAAAATCCGTTACAACCAGCTCGCGTAACAATATTTTATTACGTCTATTCCATACACTCGCTACTTTCATAGTCTCTTCAGCCATTATATAATAAGATTGTGACAAAAAACAATCTCGCCATCATCGTCCTCAACTGGAACGGCGCCGACGATGCGCTCGAATGCATTAGCTCGCTGGCCCGACAGACACTCAAACCGACTATCATAGTCGTCGATAATCATTCTCACGACGACTCTGTCATGCGTTTCGAACAGTATCAGACAGAACATCCGTCCGTAGATTGTATAATTATCGCTAACAATAAAAATCTGGGATTCGCCGGCGGTATTAATACCGGGCTGGTTTATGCACGCGAACAAGGTTTTAAATATATTGGCGTGCTCAATCCTGATGCTATTGCTGACAAAAAATGGTGCCAAGCACTCGTCGACGAACTGTCAAGCCAGCCAAAATGCGGTATTGCAACTGGTATTTTACAACGGCGCGACGGCAAAACGCTTGATACAACTGGCGACTTCTATACCACCTGGGGCCTGCCCGGTCCACGAAACCGCGACGAGCCTGTTAAAAATGCGCCGAGTAAGCCTGGCGAGGTTTTTGGCGCGACTGGCGGCGGAGCGATTTATCGTGCGGCAATGTTTGACGATATCGATATGTTCGACGAGGACTTTTTCATGTATTACGAAGATGTCGACCTCAGTTTTCGCGCCCAGTTAGCCGGCTGGAAGATCCGCTTTACGCCCAAAGCCATCGCTTATCACAAGGTTGGCGCCAGCAGCAAAAAAGTGCCTGGTCTCGCCGTTTATAATACCTTCAAAAACTTGCCATTAGTCTTCATTAAAAACGTTCCAGGGAAGTTATTTTGGTATATTGGCCTGCGCTTTTTCTTGACATATTGGCTAATTTTCGCCAGCGCCGTCCGCCACGGCAACGGCTGGCCAGCTTTCAAAGGTATATTAGCCTCAATAATTCGCAAGCCCGCTGCCTACAAAAAGCGCTTAAATATTCAAAAAAACCGCAAAGTCTCTGTCGACTACATCCGCAGCATTATCCACAAAGGGCCGCTACCCAATCAAACTGGACTGTTGAAATTTCGTAAGTTTTTTACTGGGAAATAAACTTTTTGCATGTTAATATGGATTTGCGTAAAATATAAGTATGCTGCCTTATCAAACTGGTTTTTTTGACTATTCCTTGCCTGAAGACTTGCATACCGAATATAAAACATGCAACGAAGGTAAAATACCTAATGACCTATGGAAAACTATATCAGCTTTCGCTAATGCCGATGGCGGAAAAGTGTCTCTAGGTGTTACGCCAGACAATAAACCTATCGGATTAACTACAGAACAGTTAGATAGAGTTCAACGCGATTTATTATCATTGTGTCAAAATTCCTTCAATTACCCGATTGTACCCGAGATTCAACTGGTCGGAGATGTCGTTACAGCATACATCTCGCCCGCTCCATCCCAGGTACGCCCGATTTACTCAAAGTCTAGAGGCGCCTCTAAAGGAGCTTATATACGGATAGGTTCTTCAAATGTCGAGATAACCGACGAAATACGCAACCAGTTCGCCATGGCCGCACGAGGCGGAGCAGAATTAATCGAATTTTCCGGATTACACTACGAAAACTGCTTTGATATGGTAGTCGTCAATGAATATCTGTCAGCTATAAGCCAGTCTCGCGGCAATATATATCAAGATTTATCAACCACTGATATCTTGATAAAACTACGCGCTATCAATCATTCAGGCAATCCCACTCTTTTTGGTTTACTAGCATTTAGCAAAAATAACATCCTACAAGAAAACACAGCTCCAACTGTCAATATAGCAATCACTCAATATGCAACAGACAGCAAAGTAAATATATCTGATCCAAATGAAACTTTTATTGATGATAGAGAATTCAATGGGAATGTGATAAGTCAATTTAAATCAGCCGCAAATCATCTTCGTTCCAAACTGCCGATACGTGGATTAATCGACCCTCAAGGTTTTCGACAAGAATATTTATCTATACCAGAAATCGCTATCCGAGAAGCTTTAGCAAACGCAATAGCTCATCGCGACTACAGCACATACTCTTCTCGTATTCAAATTGACATATACGCCGACAGGATAGAAATCATAAATCCCGGCCGAAGTTTAGTGCCAATTGAAAGAATTGACGAAACGCCATCAGTATCGCGTAATCCTACACTCATGAGTTTTCTTAAAGATTTTCATATAACAGAACAACGAGCTCGCGGCATTAAAACTATTCGAGACTCTCTGAATAGCGCTGGACTAAAGGAGCCTTTATTTGAAAATCTACCATCCTCTTTTAGAATAACTATTTACAACTCAACATTTATGGACAGTGAAGATCACCTGTGGTTACAACGATTTAAAAAGCATAATCTGAACGAAAGACAATTAACTGCTTTAACTTATCTGAAAAATAGTCACAACAGTATAACAAACCACACATATAGAGAAATTAACAATATGAATAGCGTTGGAGACGATCGGCGCGCTCGTCATGAGCTAGAGCGATTAGTAAAATTCGGCTTGATTTTTCCTCAAGGAGAAACTAGACACCGTAGATACAATTTAAATACTAACAATCTATAACTATGTACTGCTATCGACATTCTATCGACATTTTCCAAAAAGTAGTTACCTCTGTTAAATCCGCTCTATCGACATTCTATCGACATTCTATCGACATTTTCGATGTGAAAAACTCAACAACTATCCTTACTGTCATCTCATATCATATTTTTATAAAGATCATATTACACGAGAGGGGCTTGCTATGCGCCTACTAGAATATGAAGCCAAAAACCTATTGTCAGCGTGTGGAGTGCCGATACCGCGCGGCAAAGTTTTCGCTATTAATGAATTGCAAGCTATCGCTGCGCCGATCATTCTGAAATCGCAGGTTCCTATCGGCGGGCGCGGCAAACTTGGCGGCGTGCAAATAGTCCGTCGGCAGTCAGCTATAGAATCTGTTGCCCGAAAAATGTTCAATCTTAAAATCAAGGGATTTTTGCCGTCAAAATTGCTAGCCGAAGAAATCCTCGATATTAGCCGCGAATTTTATTTTTCATTAAATATTAATCGCCAAACCGCCGCCGTTGAACTGCTTGCCCATACTGGCGGCGGTGTTGAAATTGAAAACCAAGATACTGCAGCCTTTTTTCGGCGCGATATTGCCAATAAAAAATTCGGCTCTTTAGCTGATGAGCTCGCTGATTATCTCGATATTGCTGACAAAGCGTTCTTGCTGCAAGATATTATTGAAAATGCTTATCGTTGTTTTATTGACAATGATTGCTTGTTACTAGAGATTAACCCGCTAGTACTCACCTCTGACGGTAAGTTAATCGCTGGCGACGCTAAAATTACCGTTGACGATGCTGCTGCTTTTCGCCACTTGGATTGGCAATTCGAAGACAACTCTACCGAACACAATTTCGTCATACTTAATCGTGACGGCGCGGTTGCTACAATCGCCAATGGCGCCGGGCTCGCCATGGCAACGGTCGATGCGGTGGTGGCAAGCGGTCTGGTGCCAGCTAATTTCCTTGATATCGGTGGTACAGCTACTTCTGATAAAATCCTCGACTGCTTCCGTCAAATCACTACTCTCGATAATATCAAGGTGATTATCATCAATATTTTCGGCGGCATTGTCCGTTGCGACGATGTCGCCCGAGCCATTATCGATGCCCAGCGGCAAATTCCTGACCTACCAAAACTCGCCATTCGCCTATCTGGCAACCGCGAATCTGAAGCCCGCCAACTGCTAGCACAATACAATCTACCGCTATTCGACAGTTTAGAAGCAATCCTAGAGGACATTTCATGACACCGCAGCTTTTCACTGGCAAAAATGTCATAATTCAGGGAATCACTGGAAAAAACGGCCGGTTTCACGCGCAAAATATGCTTAATTACAAAACGCATATCGTCGCTGGTACCTCGCCTAATCAAGCTGTTTCCGAAGTTCACGGCGTACCAGTTTTCCGAACAATTGACGATATCAAAAAACGTTTTACCATTGATATTTCCGTGATTTTTGTGCCAGCGCCGCACGCCAAAGCCGCTATTTTAGAGGCTATTCAGGCGCAAATCCCGCTTATCATCTGCATCACCGAAGGCGTGCCGGTACACGACATGCTTGAGATTAAGCAAAAGTTGCGCCGCAGCCACTCGGTTTTGATCGGTCCGAACTGCCCCGGCGTATTATTACCAGGCAGGCAGCTGCTGGGCATCATTCCAGCGTCACTGGCAACACCCGGCGACACGGCGATTGTCAGCCGCAGTGGCACCCTTACTTACGAAGCTATGTCGCTATTAACACAGGCTGGTTTCGGGCAGCGATATATCATCGGTATCGGTGGCGATATGATTAGCGGCAGCAGCTTTGTCGACTGTTTACAGTTATTCCAAAACGACCCTAGCGTTAAACGTATAGTAATGATCGGCGAAATCGGCGGCATTAGCGAAATTACGGCAGCTGATTACATTAAGCAGTTTATCAGCAAGCCAGTTTACGCCTATATCGCTGGACATAGTGCTCCTGTTGGTATCCAGATGGGACACGCTGGCGCTATCCTCGGCACTAACGCGCTTGAGTCAGCGACTGCTAAAACGGCTTATTTACAGCAAGCTGGCGCTATCACCGCCAACTCAATTAGTCAGCTTGTTCAAAAAATAAAGTGATATAATTAGCCTATGAAGACAATTACCGTTCTAATACCAGCCTACAACGAAGAAGCGGTGTTGCCGCAGTTATTCGCACGTCTAAAAGATTTGCAAAAAACGATCAAAAAATACCGCCTAGAACTGCTATTTATCAACGACGGCAGCAGCGATGACACCTTGACTATGATTCAAAGAGAAGCCAAAAAGAATTCTTCAATTGCTTATGTTAACCTATCGCGCAATTTTGGTAAGGAAGCTGGCATGCTAGCTGGCTTTGATTATGCCAAAGGCGATGCAGTAGTAATTATTGACGCTGATTTACAAGACCCGCCCGAGC
>CAUSEX010000023.1:0-14231 GCA_963531145.1 uncultured Candidatus Saccharibacteria bacterium | reverse complement strand
CGCCTTTGGAGGCAAAATGCGCCAATGCCCGCTTCAAAATCAGCGGACCATTCAATCCTTTAACACGGTAGACCGCCTCGCCCTCTGGTCGCATAAACTCTAACTCCGGATATTGGCGCACCAGCTCTGCTGGATAATCAATCGGCTTAGAATCTGCCGGTCGCAATTCTTTCAGTACGGCTTGCACTTGAGGGATGATGTCGCCCGCCTTGAAAATCACCACCGTATCACCGCGGCGCACATCCAGCCGGGCAATTTCGTCAGCGTTATGCAGGCTAGCGTGCTGCACCGTCGTACCTGCCACCACCACCGGGTCAAAAACCGCTACTGGCGTAGCCGCACCGGTTCGACCGATAGAAATAACGATATCGCGGACGATGGTCGTAGCCTGCTCAGCAGCATACTTATAAGCGACCGCGCCGCGCGGATTTTTCCCGACTAACCCGAGGCTTTCATACAATGCTCGATCATTGATCTTAATCACCAAACCGTCAGTATTAAACGGCAAATCGTGCCGCTTATCATCCCATTCGTTAACGAAGTTCATCACGTCAGCTAAAGTAGTAAAGACGCTCGCCTGCTGATTGCGAGTAATTCCTAGAGCAGTCAGTGCCTCGTAAGCAAAGCTGTTGGTCGGCACTTCAGCGTCGTTATCGCGCAATACATCATAGCCGCGAAAATACAGCGGCCGCGCCGCCACCAAAGACGGATCAAGCTGGCGGATTGTTCCCGCTGCTAAATTGCGCGGATTCGCAAATTCTGGCTGCCCCAAGGCCTTTTGCTTTTCGTTAAGCTCTTCAAAGTCGCGCTTCAGCATCACAATCTCGCCGCGAATTTCTGTCCGCCCGCGCAAAAATTGTTCAAAGCCTGGCGCCTCATGCAACCGCAACGGTACATTTTTTATAGTCCGTACATTGTTCGTAACATCCTCGCCGATAAAACTATCGCCGCGCGTCACCGCCTGGTTCAACACGCCATCAATATAAATCAACGCGCACGCCAAGCCATCCATCTTGATATCGGTAAAAAATTCATGCTTATGTCCCGGCATCAATTTATCGGTACGCTCAATCCACGCTTCGATTTCACTCTTATCAAACACGTCATTCAGGCTAACCATCCGACGCTCGTGGCGCACTTTTTTAAAACCTTCAAGCAGCTTGTTACCAACCCGCTGCGTCGGACTGTCTGACGTAATCCACTCTGGGTGCGCTGCTTCAATGCTCTTTAGTTCTATCATCAAGCTGTCGTATACCGCATCGCTGACGCTTGGCTGGTCAAGCGCGTAATATTCGTAACTGTATTGATTGAGCAGTTTTTTAATTTCTTCAAGCCGGCTTCGCGTCATCTGCTACCACCTTTCTATACAGCAGATAAATATACGCTGCTAACCAGACAAACAACAGCGCCATCATAAACGCGCCAGCAAATGGCACGATTGGTACCGACTCGAGCCACTTCAGCTTTGACGATAATCCGCGTTCTAGCAATACCAACGATACCATCACAACGCACCATATCACCGAGCTATAGACAAACGCCCAAACTATCCTGAGCATAATCCTTAGTCGCCGGCCAACCACCAAGTCGCTAGCAGCCTGGATTGCCCGCAGCGGATACATACCAGGCAAAGCCACCACGACTAGCGCAATAATCGTACTGGTCACCCAATAGAGTACAAGTGTTAATACACTTGCCGCCAGCAGACCGAATAACATCATACCGAAACCTTCTGTTAATATATGCACCGATACCAAAGCCGAATACGCCAGCGCCATAATACCAACTGGCGATAGTTGAATTAGTAATATCAGCAACACTACCGACGTCGATATCAACGGTGCGGTTGCGTTGTACAAGCCGTCGCGTAATTTTGGCTTAAACCCAAGTAGAATTTCGCGCAGCAACCACACCGCCGTTAGCCAAGTCATCAATACAAGCAGCGCCAACATAACTCCCTGTTCAGCCCGCAGCGACGTCGTGTCAACCGCCAGCGACGAAAATGTCAGCATACCAGCATTTAGCAACTGTCCCACGCCGCCATCGAAAATCTTGCCTAGCGACTCGGACACTAGCTTGCCAATTGAATCATAAGTTGACTGGCTAGTAATAATTCCTAGAAAAATTATTATCAGCGCATACAAGATTATCATAGACAAGAACAAGCCTTTATTCCTCCACAACACGCGATTGACATAGTGAGTAAAAGCAATATATCCAGGCAAACGCAAACTTCGGCGATAATCTCGCCGCCGAGTCCGCCGAAAGCTGCGATGCGGCCGCCGCTGCAGGAAACGTACATTGCGATAGCGCGCCAAATACCACTTCTCGGTAAGCCAATCAAGAAATGCGCTACCGTAATGCTCCGGAGTATTATGTTTCTTTTGCTGTTTCATAAATAAGCTATGGTGCGCAAGGCGGGAATCGAACCCGCACGACTTTTGGTCAAGAGATTTTAAGTCTCTCGCGTCTACCAATTCCGCCACTCGCGCTTGTAATTTTATGGAGGCACGTACGAGAGTCGAACTCGTCTAAAAGGTTTTGCAGACCTCTGCGTAACCGCTCCGCCAACGCGCCGTCTGCTTTATTATACCAAACTACAGTTGCTCTTTGAACATTAACTATGAAAAAATCGCTGGCAGAGCAACGATTTCATGATGTATATTTGGTGCACTGAAGAAGACTTGAACTTCCACGGCCGCAATGGCCACTAGCCCCTCAAGCTAGCGCGTCTACCAATTCCGCCACCAGTGCACAGTGCTTTAATTGGCGTGATTATAATTATACTAACCTCACGGCGTTTTGTAAACAGAAGCCTTACCCGTAGACCACGTCGTTACGTCAGCGTAGCGATCGTTCATAGTATTTAGAGAACCGCGTGGCTCAACAATCGACGCGCCATTGTTCAAAACGTAGCTGCCAACAGATTGATACAAACCAATTGCTGGCGCATCGTTCAGCCATTGATTAACAAACTGAATATACTTAGCTGCCCGCAGAGCTGAATTAGTGCGCGAACGCCCGCCAACCAAGTCGTTGTCAACTGTTCGATTAGAATAATTAGCAAAATTGTAACCAGAAGCGCTAGCCTGCGACGAATGCCAGTAGGCAAAAACGTCTGGGTCAGCGCCAAGCTCCAATTCATACAGCAAAGCATCGTAGTCACGCGGCTGCAACACGCTTTGCACGAAGCTGGTAGTTGTCGAGCTGGTATCGATTTCGCGCAGCTGGACATCAACGCCAAGCTTTGACCACTGCTGTTTAAGTGCATCGACTATTTTCTTGTATTCATCGCGCCCAGACGAAGTTGTCACAGCAACCGCCAGCGGCCGGCCATCCTTGCCTTTCCATTGGCCTTGGTTATAAGTCCAGCCCGCTTCTTTGAGCAGCGCTTTGGCCTTATCTAAATTATAATCTGGCGCTGCCGGCAGTTTTTGCGCAATCTGACTTTGCAAAATCGGCGTATCTAGCCGCGCCACATTGTCGCCGACAGTTGCGCGAATTGATGAAGTATCAGTAGCGTAGCGTAAAGCCTGGCGAACTCTAGCATCTTGAAGTGTTTGACTGCGATTATTCATCAAAAGATAGACGCCTTTGTTGAGAAGCCAATGTTTAGTCGAGTACTGTTTAGATTTAATGTTATCAGCAGCCGACAAAGACAAACCCGAAGCCGCCGAAACCTCGCCGCTATTTACAGCTTTAACTAACAGCGATTCATTACCGTAAGCTCGCAGCTCCAGGCGCGACAAAGTCGAAACTGCTCCGTAATATTTAGTATTCGGTTCCATCCGCACCACGTCGGTAGAGCTAGTTGACTCGCTAGTTTGAACTCGTTTAACAGCAAATGGTCCGCTACCGACTGGGTTGCTGCTAAAATCAGCTTCGCGCATTGACGACGGACTAACACTTTGCAAAATATGCTTAGGTGTTACCGGAAAAGTCAAGGCGTGCGAAAACCCGGCATACACCGCTGGTAGCATAAACTCTACTGTTGAATCGTCAATTGCCCGCGCCGAAATGTCTAGCCAATTAACTCGCAAAGGCGAACGCACTTGCGGGTTTTTGATCAGATTAATTGTATATACAACATCCTCGGCAGTCAACTTTTTACCATCGTGCCAGACGGCATTGCGCAGCTTGATTGTATAAACTTTGTCATCTTTTACCGTCATTGATTCGGCCAAGTCAGTATGCAACGCTCCGGTAACATCGTAATTATACAGAGACGAAAATAACAGCCGTGATACCGCCTGTTCAGGCTCGCTAGCCGCTAACAAAGGATTAAGCGTGCTAATATTGCCAATCACTCCCTCGACATACACGCCGCCAGATTTAGCACCGTCCTTCTTGCTGCCTTGCGAATTCCAGGAATACTGAATACCCAAGCCAGCTATCAGCAAGGCTATGGCAGCCAGCCAAATCATAATCTCGGTCATCACTAAGCGGACATTTTCAATACGCCGCAGAATAAAGCGGCTAGCATGGCGCTGCGTGGCACCTTCGGCATGCTTGACCCTCAGCGCTAGCCGCTTGTAGCCCAGCCTCAGTTTGCCCTTACTTGCTTTACTCATTTATATCCACCCTTGATTTATCTATAAGTTCGGCAAAACCAACAGTGCCACAATCGACATCACAAACGCTACAGCCAAGAAAATCGTCACTTCAAACAAGTTTTTATCGAGACCGCGCCGCGTCGTATACAATTCGCCAGAACCGCCAAATCCAGCACCCAGGCTAGCCCCGCGCTGCTGCAGCAGAACCGAAATTATCATCAGCACCGCCGATACTACCATAATAATTTGCAAAGTTAGCGTTACGTCCATTTTATGATTTCTCCTCTCGTTCGTCGTGATAACTAAGCTCCAGAACACTACTTACTACATAGTTTACCAAACTTAATATCAAGCCTGCAAAGATTGAATTCAAAAACGTCATTTGCAAGCCTGGCGCCAGCATCAACGATAACCAAACCAAAAACCCGTTGACAACTATCGTGAAAAAACCCAGCGTTACCAAAATCATCGGCAGCGATAAAATCATCACAATCGGCTTGAGCGTTGCGTTGATGATCGAAAAGATCAGCCCAGCCCCAAAAAACGCCATCAAACTGGCATCAATCTGAGCATTGCTATAACCCGTACCAAAAATCCGCACCGCTACCCAAATTCCCAGCGAGTTCAGTATCCACCGGAGAATAAAAGCTATAAATTGTTTACTCATACTGCTACAGTATACCGCATCAGCCGTATTTTTCATAGTTGCGGCATATCGCCGCTCTGGTGGCAAAAAGCCTCATAGACGCGAGTTCCTAGCGCTTGCCCGATAGTATCGCAAATTTCCGTTTGGCTAGCTCGCCTAACTGCCCGCATACTGCCAAAGCGCCGCAGTAATTTGCGCCGCGTTGCCGGACCGACACCAGGAATGTCGTCAAGCTCGCTTTTGGTGGCGCCTTTGCGCTTGAGCGTTGTATGATAACTGACGGCAAAACGATGCGCCTCGTCACGAATACGTTGAAATAGCTTTACGACATCATCATATTCACTCATAGTATCGCTGCCGCGCAGATTCCGCGAGTGCGAGCCAGCATTCTGCTGCCCAGCATGCAAATTAATTAAGTAAAAATCACCAGAATCCAGCACGCTGATGCCGGGACGCGATTCTTTTGTCAACTGGCCAAGCAGCGCGTCATCGTCGTTAATATGCGAACGATTCTTGGCGACAACGATTTCTTCTTCGCGCTTCGCTATGCCAATTACTGGCACCGTAACGTCTAGCCTGTCTAATTCGTCGAGCACTGCACTAAGCTGCCCTTTACCGCCATCAATCAACAACAAATCCGGCATCCCCCAATCTTTACGATTTTTCTCGCTAAAGCGCCGCCTGATAGTCTCGCGCATATTAGCAGTGTCGTCGTTACGCTGCACGTGCATCTTGAACTTACGATAATGTGTCCGGTCGCTCGCGCCATTGGTGAAGACTACCATGCTGGCTACAACGTTGGTGCCGCTCATATGTGAGATATCATAGCCCTCAATCCTCGCTGGCGGCGCCGGCAAACTCAATAGCTCGGCTAACTGCGATAGTGCCCGATCTTTCGAAATATTAATGAACTCTCGATCGCCGAACATAATTCGCCGCTGCAGCTCACGCAAATATGTCAACTTATTGCGAAGCTGCGCGGCTGTCTCGAATTCTTGGTTGCGCGCCGCTCGCTTCATGTCGCGTTCAATTTCTTGCGCGATTTTGACGCGCCCGCCCTCGATATATTTGATCAGCTTACGCAAAGATTTCTTGTACTCGTGGCTGGTCATATCAAGGCTAGGCGCCAAACCGATTTGCTCTTCTAAATTAGCGTGTTCACGTTTAGGCGGCTTGATATAATAAGGAAAAATTTTGCGCAAATAACGCAGCGCCTTCTTGACTGGCAAACCGCTATAAAAAGGACCAATGTAGGTCGCACCGTCATCAGCAGGACTGCGCGTAAAAGTCACTGTCGGCCATTCGCTTTTCATATCAATTCGCACGAAAGTTTGTGATTTATCATCACGCAGCAGAATATTGTAGCGCGGCATATAACGCTTGATCATCTCGCTTTCTAGAAATAGCGCGTCAATCTCGCTCTCGGTTTCGATCCAATCGGTATCATAAATTTCGGCGACCAGCGCCCGAGTTTTGGCATCAAAATCTTTGCCGCTCTGAAAATACTGCCGCACACGGTTTTTCAACACTGCTGCTTTGCCGATATAGATGATCTCGCCGCTCGCCGACTTATGAAAATAAACACCGGGGCTGCGCGGTAGAGTTTTGAGTTTTTGCTGCAACTGTTTATTCACAAGTACTATTATATCTTATATCAAGTAATCAAGCTGCTAATAATGTCAGTCAAAGCCCTCTTCAATAATTATTTTCTATTACGCAATATTGTCTCAAACAACTCAGGAAAAGTATCGTCGGCCATGTCGCGCTTACCACAAAAATGCCCATATCCCGGAAATAATCGATAACAGGCAGACGGGAAAGATTTTTTTAGAATTTTTATTGCAGTATCAACTCGTACCGAGTCATTATCAGAGTAAAATATAGTTAGACTACGCACGCGATCAAGTAGCGCCTCGTCAATCTCAAAATCAAAAAAACCGCCACGAAGCGGCTCATCATATGGAGCTTCGGAGTTAAACTTATCGCCAAAAGCTGGCGCAACGAGATAAACGTCGCCTGCACAAATTTGCGGATTCTCGCTCATCCATTGAATTAGAAAACCCCCGCCACAACTATGTCCAACCAATATAGTTTCTGAATTTACATCATATTTTTCAAAAGTCTGTCGCCACAACGAGTAATCTGGTCGCCATGATTCAGGCATCTCGGGTGTCTGAGTGTCAATACCGCGAATTAGCAGCTGCTGTTGCAGCCATGGAAGCCAAATCGAGTTACTGGCGCTCGGTAGATTTGGATTGAAATACGATCGTTTGGACGGCTTACCGTGAACAATTATCGCCTGATTCATATTTCAATATTAACATAATGACAAGCCAGCTTATGAATTTGACAAATATGCAATGTATGATATGATAGCAAGCGAAACGATGGATGGTCTAAAACAACCCATAACAGCTTTTTGTGTAGGCGGTGGTGGTAGTCATTTGGCACGAGGCTAGACAACGAGCTATCATCATACCAAAAGCTGGCCATTCGCTCCATCCAAGTGGAAAGAACAAGCACCTCGCGCCCCTTTCGCAACAGCAAGCCTGCCAATTGGTCGTCGACGCCGGCTTAAAAATTTTGAGTACCAGCTTTCCGGGCAGAGGATTGGAATAAACAAGAAAGTACTTCAGCGGCCTATCAACGGCGTAAGTATTCTTCCAAAAATTCGCTCCACTCCGGCGCATTCTTCTCGCGGAAATAATGGCGTAAGAAATCAACCATAATTTGCTGGCGGTTTTCTGCTTCCGTCTTCCCCGGCTCGGTAAGCATCAAACCCTTCAGTTTCAGTAGCTTTTCAAAAAAGTGATTAATGAAGCCGTCAGTATCATGCGTATTACCGTCAGCATTATATTCGTGCGCCGCCAGATTAACATTCGGCCAAACCGTGGGATCAAAAATCCGCCCGCCGTGATGGCAGGCATAAACCAGCGCCCGCTCAATCCCCACCGCGCCAATAGCATCGCACATGTCAGCGTCAGACACCAGCTGACCCGCCAGGCGCTGCGGTTGCTTGCCGTTCAGCCGTTTGCTATAACCAATCGCCGCAACATTTTCCAATACCGCTCGGCGCAAATCTTCAGCCACCTTTGCTTCTGTCATAATATTTACTGCGTTCGTCAATTTCTCTGCCTGCGCCTTACCGACCAATTTGTAATCATCAACGTCATGCAGCCAAGCCGTCAACAGCACTTCTTGCAAATCCACTAGTTCGCTGCATTCGCTAGCAAAACGCTCTGCCAGCAGCGCCACTCGCTCGACATGATCGTCAGCGTGTCCTGAGGTGTCGCTGCCTAGTAATTCACGGACCAATAGTTTAACTTTATTAAGTTCAGGAGTTTGCTTATTATTCATAGCATTTATTATATCTCATTGCCGCCACTAGCACATTAGCTGCCCTTGTATTTCTATAGTATTTATGCTATAATATAAAGATATGGCTGAAGTAATCACCACCGCCCCAAAGTCAGAAGAAGCGTAAATTGAACTGTTAATTATACCGCTAGGTGAGCTAACTTCGCACTTAGGCGACGATGAGGCGTCCACTGCTATAAAAGCGATTGCTAATTTCGTCAACCGCCGCAGCCCAGGCGATAAACAGATGCTGCCTGTATCTGATGCAGATATTGCCGGTAAATATACTGATATCGTAGCCTTGCGGCTGCCTGAAACCGAAGACGTTATAGACGCTAACTTTATCACAAACAATGTAGTCGGGTACGTTGGAGCGATGGAACCAATCAAGCACGGCGCCCGTCTAATGTCTGAAGTCGGCTCGCTCAAAGTCGACGATAGCCTGCGCGGCAACGGTGTCGGAACTCTATTAGTTGGGAGAATTGTTCAAGCAATACAAGATGAAGGGATAACACCATATGCTTTCTGTAATTCAGATAGCCTGCCTATCGCTAAACGGCTCAATGGACATGAAATAGAATCAACAGACGAAGTGCCCCGAGAGGCATTGGAGCTATGCCAAGACTGCCCTCTCTACGGCAGAACAGGTGGCAAAAAATACAGATGTTGTGATACTGTAGTGGTATGGGACACGCCGACCGAAACCAACTAGATCTAGTTGAATTAGCTAAGCAGCTCATTGCCATACCGTCAGTATCGGGCAACGAGGCAGAAGCTTTAGATTTCGTTGCATCGTGGATGCGATTAGCTAATTTTGACAAAGTCATTACTGATGAGCGCTTTACCGCCGGGTTAATCCGTGCCAAAAAGCAGATAGCAAAGCGCGCGCTCATTTTGTGCGGGCATGTTGATACGGTTTCTCCTGGCGATGAGTTGGCTTGGCGGCAGAGTCCGTGGCAACCATACGTTATGAACGGCCGGCTGTATGGTCTAGGCGCCACCGACATGAAAGCTGGCGTCGCTCTACAAATGATAGCCGCCGCCGAGTATGCTAATAATCGCCGCGACGACCTTGATGTGTGGTGTGTCACCGTTGCTAGCGAAGAGGTTGATGGTGCTGGGTCGGCTGATTTTGCGAAGTATTTTTCAGAAAAGACACAGTACGAAGAGGTTAGCTGCGCCATCGCCGAACCGACGGATAATCGCATCGAAATCGGACATCGCGGCAACAAGTTTGTTGAATTTATCTTTGAGCGCACATCAAGCCACGCCTCGCAAGAGAGCGCTTATTACGATAGTTCGCTGCCAGCCGTGGTGTCGTTCCTGAATGATTTGCCAGAGATTCGCGAGCAGCTTCATGCCGCCTATAGCCACGATATTTTGGGTACTCCTAGCTTCACGCCAACGCGCGTTGAACCTGCAGGGTCATACTCTAACAACAAAACAGCTGGTGTCAGCTCTGTGATGGTCGATATCCGCACCACGCCGCCCCTGGACGCAGACTTTGAGAAGTGGGTTGACAAGATAGCTGCCCGCTACGATTGCACATGGCGGCATCCCGCTACGCCTGTGCCGTCTGCTTTGTGCGATACAAACGCCAAAATCTTGAAAACCATGCAGCGCTTGCTACCAGAAGCTGAGACAGCAGTCAGCTACGGCGGTACCGATCAAGCCTTCTTCCAGGCCATTGGCGCAGAGACGGTCATCTACGGTCCTGGCGATTTCGACCAAGCGCACACCGTAAATGAATCGGTATCAGTAGCAAGAATTAGACAGACGCACGGCATTTACCAGCAACTCATTCAGTCAATATAGGTTTAGCGTATTGCGATTTGCTTGACATGGCAGGTTAAAAATTATTAACAGGTAAACCTCGTGTTACAATATCTGTAAGCTTTGTTAAATTGAGGAGGTTTTATGAAAACGCCAAAACTACTATTAATCATCGCTGGATCGCTTGCGGCTATTGCGGCAGTATTAATTGCTGTCAGCTGCATACCGCCGTCCGGACCAGAACCAGAATACGTTTGCGCCAAAAACGGCCAGCCAAGTTCCGGATTCAAAGACACTAAGAAAAATTGCCCAATAACTTCAGAAAGTTTGAAAGCTCATATGGCGTGGGAAGAGGGTCCGTTCGGCAGAGGCAAATATATTATGCGCCAAATCGCCGTCGTATCGATATTTGGAGCGATTGGCTGCGCTGTTGCTTCGCCAATTGTAAAATCAAAGCAGAACAAAAAGTTAGAAAAATAAAACTAACAAACTCATATAATATAACTAGCTGGATCTGCCGTCTTTTTATGCAAGTAAAGTTACAAAACACAGTGTGATTTTACGGAAAATTTGACTTTTTGTCCTAATATTGATATAATTTATATTGACTTTTCGCTCAAAGTTTCGAAAAGGGCGAAGAGTCGCCCTTTGCTTTGAGCTCGCCTTTGAGAGGAGGTGAGAAGAATGGAGGACCGCGCTATCGCACTGGGCGGCCTTGTGGCGACACCGATTAGTATCGGTATCGTCGCAGGGGCCGTCCTGCACCACATCGGCATGTCCGATGTGGCGTGCGTTACTGCGGGGGCGGCTATTGCCGTCCCTGGGGCCATCATTACCTACATCCTGCTCATGCGCTACTGGCGCAAGCAGGACGGTGAAAAGTAGGGTTGGCCCGCTCGAAAATAGCTCGCTGAAAATTGTTCAATTCGGTTCGAGACGCGCATTTTAGCGTCTGCTGGATTGAGATCCAGTTTCCGGCTTGAGCACGTTTTCGGCGGGCTATTTTCTTTTTTTACAAAAACCGTCGCCCTTCCAGCGCGTGCCCGAGGGTAATTTGATCGGCATACTCTAGATCGACGCCCACAGGAATGCCGCGAGCTAAACGCGAGACCTTGGTAACCAGGTGCGATTCCTTGATTTGGCGCTGGATGAATAGCGCGGTCGATTCGCCCTCGACGCTAGCGTTGGTAGCAATAATGACTTCCTCGACGTTATCGTCGCGCAATCGCTGCAATAGCTCAGGTATATGAAGCTGCTCCGGCCCGACGCCGTCAATCGGCGAAATCGTTCCGCCCAATACGTGATAAGTACCCTGGAATTGCCCGGTGCGTTCTAATGCCACTATATCTAGCGGCTCTTCAACAACGGCAACTAGCTGGCGATCGCGTTTCGGATCGCTATACAAGGGCGAGATTTCCTGGTCAGCGTCAATTAGCGCGAAAGTTTTCGGGCAACTTTTGACCTGCGCGTGCAGCTGCCGCAAAGCGTTCGCTAACGCTTCGGTGGTGCGAGAATTGTTTTTTAGCAAGAAATAAGCATAGCGCTCAGCCGTCCGCGCCCCAACGCCTGGCAAATGACCCAGCTCTTCAATAACACGCTCAAGTGCGCTTGGCAATAGTGCCATTAGTTTATAATCCGAGACTTCCTAGCCCGCCCATCAGCGGTTTCATCTTTTCGGCAGCAATTTCCTGCGCTTTAGCCATACCGTCGCGGATAGCAATCTCGATCCAGTGTTCAAGCTGGTGGATATTATCTAGATCAACGTATTCTGGATTAATCTTAATTGACTTGATCTTGAGCTCGCCGGTGATTTGAACGATAACCGCACCATCGCCCGCCTCAACCTCGACGATTTCTTTGGCTAAAGCTTTCTGCGCTTTACGCAAATCATTCAACATTTTCATTTGATTCAAGGCCATTTTGACTCCCCTTCTTCAGAAATTAACTCTACCAATTATAACTTATTACGGCAATTTTTTGTAGACATAGAGCCGGTCGCCATTTTGAGCACGAGTGTTCGTTATGATGCTCTCTAGCTGCCAGTCTTTCGGAATCTTGCGGCGGGCGGCGCGTGTCGCCACCGTTTGGGTTATTTCGGAATTAAGCTCGGTAGCAACCGTTAAGGATTTATTGTAGTGAGCAGCTAGATTATAAATAGGCGCCTCGTCCGCATCAGCCAAGAGTATCATATTTTTTTGACGCCGCAATTGGGCATTAACTAGCGATAGATCACTATTGTAGGCGCGAACAACGGCCGGATTGTACGTATATCCGTTAAAATATTGGTTAACGCTGATATAAATTAATCCGCTGACTAGTACGCTTAATGGCAATAAACCCGCAACGCGAGCATATGGATTACACGGAAATAGACGATACCAGTAGCGAATCAAGAAATCAAAGCCAGTGGCAACTGCAATCACCATTAGAACAAATACTGCATACTGATTGTTATAATTAAGCAAGGCGAGCGGCACCATAACCAAACTCATCAAGATAGTAACATAGCTACGCGCTGTATAATGCGTGGCTGCCAGTCGGCAAAAACCTAGTAAAGCAATAGCCGTCAACGGCATAGCATAAGCTGGCCTCAGCAGACCGTCAGCAGCGCTATCGGTAGCAGCAAAACCAAACAAGCTAAGGCTCGAAAGCAGCGCATTAGTTTTGATATGAGCGAAGTCTGGTGGCAAACCGAGTAGTATTTTACCAATGCCTTTTGGTTCTAATATTAAGGCATAAACTAGCGGCGCCATCGCAGCTAAGCCGACCAACAGCGCAATAAGTAGTTTTTTCTTGGGCAGCCGCTTGATAATCGCTCGAATATGCGGATGAACTAAAGCCACGATAATTATAATTAAGTCCAGGTATACACCCATCGGCAAATAAAGCGCGACGCTCATCAACACGCCGCCAAGCACTTTCCAGAATGTATGAAAATGTTTGCCGCGCGTCACATACATACCCGCAACCATCAGCCAGACTGCAACAGCGCTAAAGGTAATACTGGGCGTACCGTCTTGCGCTTGGAATAGAAAATGTGTCGAAGTTGCCAATACAATCGTCGAAATGACAGCAACGTTGGGCTTGAACCAAGCGCGAATCAACATGAAAATACCTAGCATCGTCAAGGTGCCGAGCGCAATTGACGGCAGTTTAATCGAAAATTCGCTGACACCAAACACAAAAATTGATAGCCGCTGCAGTAGATAATACGGTAGATTTACCACCATCGACGGCTCAAGAGTTTGGCGCGACAACATACTAGCCTGGCTGACAGATTTGATTTCTTGCTCGCGCAAACCGCCAGGAGTATACAATACGCCGATCCATAGCACTGCCACCAAAATTACAGCGATACAAAAATAACTCAAAACATAGCGATATTTATATAAAGTATAGTCCGCAGGTTTACGCATACTAATTATGATTATATCACGCGAGAGATTATTCGTGGCGCTTATCGAGCGACATGAAACGCAGGCGCTCTGGATGGAAGTATAATTGAACTTTGCCGACTGGGCCATTGCGGTGCTTAGCAATTATTAAGTCGGTAATATTGGCGACATCTGGATTGTCTGGTTCGTAATAGCCAGGGCGGTAAATAAAAGTAACAATATCAGCATCTTGTTCGATACTTCCCGACTCGCGCAGGTCAGCTAGCTGCGGGATTGGCGGCGTACGGTTCTCAACTGACCGGCTAAGCTGGCTAAGCGCTATCACTGGCACATTCAGCTCGCGAGCGATAATCTTCAAGCCGCTGCTAATCTCGCTAACTTCTTGGACGCGATTGCCGTTGTAATTACCATTCGCCTGCATCAACTGCAGATAGTCGACGACAATTAACCCGAGCGTTTGATTATGCGCGATTCGGCGGGCTTTGGTGCGCCTACCAAGAACACTAA
>CAUSEX010000022.1:0-16074 GCA_963531145.1 uncultured Candidatus Saccharibacteria bacterium | reverse complement strand
CGCTGAACCGTCAATATGACTATAAATATACCTTCTTGACTCATGTGGATACGGTCTTTGAGCACCACTTCACTGACTACCGCGCCGGCATCATCATACATCGTACCGCCAGAGTGAACAATGCGGCCGATTTTGTGCGCGCCATCGCTATTAAACTCAATGATATCGCCTGGATCACAAACAAATATATTTTGCCGTGGAATACCGCATTCTTTCTCGGCCAAGCGTGCATTGTGTACTAACATATGAAACTCGCCGTGATTAGGCAGATAATACTTCGGTTTGACCGCATTAATCACCCGCACGTGGTCATCGTAATAGCCGTGACCCGATAGGTGCAGCGGCCCGATACCAGTTAGGTGTGTTTTGCCATTTTGAATAATCTCGCCGCCCTCGCGCATTAAGCCGTCAACCGTCCGCACCACATATTTTTCATTGCCAGGGATTGGGTTCGAGCTCAGCACTACCACGTCCGAGCCCTTAATCTTAACGTATTTGTGGGCGCCAGTTGCCATCCGATTAAGTACCGCATTGAACTCGCCTTGGCTGCCAGTACAGACGATTGTTATCTTGTTATCAGGCAGTTTGATCAAATCTTCCATCTTAACGACGGTATCTTTCGGCACTTTAATCACACCCGAACGCAACGCCACCTCTAGGTTCTGAATCATACTAAAGCCAGCGAACGACACTTTGCGGTCGTGCTTTTTCGCTTCCTCGAGAAGTAGCTGAATTCGATGCAACTGGCTAGAAAAGCTACTGACAATAATCCGGCTCTTCGACCATTTATCCATCACCTCGCCCATACTGTGTTGAATATCGAATTCACCGTGCGTATGCGTACCGTCGCTTTCACAGTTAGTCGACTCGTTCATAAACAGCAAGAAGCCTTCTTTTTCGGTAATCTCGCTAATCCGATTGAAATCGAATTTCTTGCCATCGACCGGATTTTCTTCAATACGCCAGTCGCCGCTCGAGAGGATATTACCGACTGGCGTGCGCACTACCACGGCTGCCGCATCCGGAATCGAATGATTGACACGTACTAGTTCAATACTAAATGAATCACAAAGTTGTACAGTATCATGATTTTCTGGATTTAATTCATGGTATTCTGGCGTGAAAGTGCCATCTGTCTCTTCCATCGTCCGCTGCAGCATGCCAAGCGTGAACTTTGTGCCATAAACTGGTGCTGGCAATTTCGGTATGATATGCCGGAATGCGCCAATGTGGTCGAGATGGCCATGCGTAAAGACGTGCGCGCGAATCCGGTGTTTATTCTCTTCCAACCATTGGGTGTCGGGAATGATGTAATTAATACCCGGATAATCGCTGCCTGGGAACAAGAACCCCATATCAATGACGATGATATCGTTGTCGTATTCAATCGCCGTCATGTTCTTGCCGATACCCATCTCGCCAACACCGCCAATCGGAATCACCTTGAGAGTTGGCCGCGGCGCCCGCGGACGTTTCGGCTGGTCTTTTAGACTGAATTGCTTACCGCCATAGCCGTTATATACCGATTTGTTGACCGGCACATTAATCAGATGCTGGCTAGCCTGCGCATTCACGCCTTCCGACATCCGCCGCTGCGCCCGAAAGACTTCGCCTTTGCGCGTAGTTGTCGCGTTCAGTACAGTATTGGTTGATTTTTGTTTAACCTGCAAAGGGCGTTTACCAGTATCGTCGCCTTTGGGGGTTGCCAGTCGCCGCTGACCCATATTGTTATACTCCTTTTTTATTACAATAATCTAAAAACCAGGTAGAGAGGTGTTATTTTACTAGTTAGAAATCCCTCTCGTTAGTAGCTTTATTTTAACAAACTGCCCGTATTTTGTCAAAAATGATCTTACGCCAACCAAAATGCCAGCGCCGTTTTCTCAAAGACGCTGGCATTTTCTAAAAGCTTCAAAGAAGGTTAATCGTCGCCATCCACCGAAGTATGAGCGAACTTGCGCTTGCCGCGGTAGATAAAGAAACCGATCATTAGCAGATTAGCCGCCAGTAAGAATCCAGCTAGCACCCACATGCTATCGCTATAGAACGAACTGCCTAAGCCTCCCGAAATAGCCTGGCGCAGCGCCCGAATAGAATAAGTCATCGGCACCAGCGGATTGACTGCTTGGAAAAAGCTATTGGCTGTTTGAATCGGAAACGTCCCCTCGCTTGACCCCAGTTGCAACACTAATAGTACCATCGCTAGGAAGCGTCCTGGATTATCCAGTACAATTACTAGTAGCGACACGATCGACATATAGACAAACGACGTCAAATAAATCGCCCCGATGAAATTCACCGGATGATCTGGCACTAGACCCAGGCAGTAAACCATGATCAGCATCAAAATTGTTGCCTGAACGAAGGCCGCTGCGCCAGTAACCGAAGCTTTAGCCAGCCACCAGCGAAAAGCGTTTTCTTGCTCGGCAAAAGTTTTGCGGATTGGATAAATAATATTCAGAGCAATCGCCCCGACAAACAAGCTCAGCGACAACACGTACGGCGCCAGCGCGTAGCCGTAATTCGGCACGTCGCCCTGCTTGGTCGTTTCCGACTTCACCGGATTCGCCATCTGCTGCTGGGTGGCTGCGCCAGTTGGTTGTATTTTGAGTTGCCGGGAAGCGTCTGCTAGCTTCGTAGCCAGAGTATCCGCGCCGCCCGCCAATTGCGACGCGCCATTTGTTAATACACCAGAGCGACTATCTAACAGCCGCGCGCCGTTTGCTAGCTGTTGGCTGCCAGTTTGCACCTGTGCCAGACCGTTTGTTAGCGATGATGAGCCAGCCAGCAATTGGTTATTCGCTGCTCTGACGCTGTTATAACCATTAAGAGCAGCAGTTGCCTTTGGCGCCAGCTGGTTAACGCCGTTGTTCAGCGTCGAAACGCCAACCTGCAATTGCGCTTGCTGCGTTGACAGACTTTGAGTAAGTATCTGCAAATCTTTAAGCAGCGCAGCTGCTTGAACGCTAATCGTTTGCGTTTTACTAAGTGCCTGGGAAAGCTGGCTAATCTGCGGCAACGTTATGGTTGTTGAACCGCCAGAATTTGCCGCATTAGCTCCCAGTGTTTGCAGCGTCCCGCCTGCTGCCGTCAAATCCGCTGCTGCAGTTTGCATTGTTTGCGCCAAAATTTGCGCTTCGCTCTGCACTTTGCTCTGCTGATTAACAAGCGCCGGCGATGGATTATGGACGCTGGTATTTAATTGATTAAGGCCTGCCTGCAACTGTTTCATACCGTTTGTTAACTGCGCAACTTGCGATTCGCTTGGCAAACCGTTCGACAATCGTCCCAAACCTGCCTGTAATTGGCGCGATCCATCGCCGAGCCGCGCTAAACCATTAGCCATCGCCCGCTGATTTACCGCCAATTGCCGGACGCCGCCAGTATACTTCTGCGCACCCGCTTGCAGCTGCGTCAAACCGCCATGCAAAGTAGCTGCGCCGCCCGCCGCTGTTTCCAGACCATCGTCGAGCTTACCGATATTTTCCAACGCACCTTTAGCGTACGCCTGAGTGATTTGCTCGGCCACCGACGTTTTGACTTTTTCAGCCGCTTGATTACTGACCAGCGAACCAATATAGTTCTTGGCTGGCGTAGTCGTGTAGCGAATCACCGCCTGCTGCGGTTTGTTCTGCGTAATCGACGCCGCTTTTGCCGAAAAATCCGTCGGAACAGTCACCACCGCATAGAAATGTCCGCTGCTTACGCCGCTATCAGCCTGCTGTTTATTTACAAATTCCCAGCCCAAATCGTGATTACTTTTAAGTTTTTGCTCGACCGATTGCCCAATATTGACCGTTTGACCGTTCAGCTGCGCGCCCTTGTCCTCATTGACAAACGCTACCGGCAGATTTTTCACCTGCCCATATGGATCCCAAATTGAGCCCAAGAAAAATCCGCTATACATAATCGGGATAAACGAAATAACCGCCATCGACAGCAGTAATATTTTGTTTTTGCGAAGGTGCTGCCATTCAGCTCGCACCATATTAACGCGGCGTCTATTTGACAGCCGCTTTAATTTTTCAACCATGCATTACCTCCTTGACAACGTCTGCTAACGTTACCGTTTTTAGATACTCGCTCCACTTCTCTTGCGCCTCGGAAAAGACTTTTTCAATCATAGTCATGCCAATTTCCACCTGGCGAGGCCGCGACGCAAACACTCGTTCGACAATTCCTTGAGGCTGGAAAAACGGCGCTTCGCCCTCGATCGCCAGCACCACATCATGCAGCGTCACTTGGCCCATTTCCCGCGCCAAAATGAAACCGCCGCCAGCGCCCTGCGTCGAGGTAATCAACCGCGCCACCACCAGCTTGCGGCTAATTTTCTTCAGATAGGTCGGCGAAACTGCCATCTTTTCCGCCAAAGCGTCATTGGTCATCGGCGCTTTTCGCTGCGGGTCAGCCAAAATTGCCATGATACAACACGCCTGCTCAACAGCTCCTGATAGTTTCATGTTCGTCCTTCCGTAAATTAGATATAGTGGATATCGACTATCCACTATACTACACTAGTCTAGTTTTTGCAAGAGTTTAATAAACGAATTGAGAATAAGCCCAAACCCTGGCTTTTGAGCAGATACCTATAGGTTGCCAGCGTGTCAATCTTACGATTCAGGATTATTCTGCTGCACAAACGCCGCCGCTCGTATAAAATCGTCAATCAACGTCTGACGCATGCTACCGTTATATAGCGCCGCCGCTGGATGATATAGCGGAATCACTACAAATTCCAATTCATGCAAACGCACCCGCCGCGGCCGTCCGTGGTCCTGGCTAATCCGCAGCCCAGGGATAAAACCGCCGCCGCTGTGCCTCCCCAGCGTCAGAACTGCCTTTGGCTGGATAATCTCCAATTGCCGCATGAGGTACGGCCAAAATTGGCGCTTTTCCTCTGGCAGCGGGTCGCGGTTATTCGGCGGCCGGTACTTCACAATGTTGGTAATATAAACGTCTGGGCGCTGCAAACCAGCTGCCGCCAGCATCTCGTCGAGAAATTTCCCCGCTGCGCCGACGAATGGTTTACCTTGTAAATCTTCGTTCTTGCCTGGCGCTTCGCCAATAAATACGATATCAGCATCAGCATTGCCGTCGCCCATCACCAGCTGCGTTGCTTGAGCCGCCAATTCCGAACAAACCCTAGATTCGATAATTTCCGCCGCCAAGGCGTCTAATTCAGCTTGCTTATCCATAATTACATTTTACCAAAATAGTACCCTCTGCTGATACAGAGGGTACTACCGGCGCGGCGAATATTAACGCAGCGCAGTTAATTTTTGATTGACAACACTTGAAAAGTCGTTGTAGTACCGATCCATTCCGCTATCGGTAACCTTGCGGCTAGCGTTAGTAATTAACGTATAGCCAGTAGTCGACGGTTCTATTGGACGGCGCGGCCGAGCGCTGAAATTACCGCTGGTATAGGCTCTAGCGTATTCGACATAGTATTTCTTCAACGAAGCATAGTAATCGCTCCATTCTTTGCCGAAATTAGCCACATTGCTATTATTTGATTTGCTCAGTTTCTGCATCAAGGATGTGCAATCGCCGTATTTTTGACTAACTTCCTTATCAACTTCATCTGGTTTCTTGCTTATATGGCCAAGATAAAATACGTTATCGCATTTTTTTCTGACCTCGCTATAAACCTCTACGTACTGCGACAAGCCCTCCATTTCCGGTTTAGCGACGTCGTAAGCTTTCTTGTATTTGTCGTAAGCTTCTTTGACATCTTTATCGTGCATAATCTTAGATTTCGACAATTTGTCGTTTAACTCGTCGCGACTCTTGATAGCGCTATTAACCGTTTCTTTGTAGGCTTCTGGATTGCGCACAGATGAATACTGCAAACTGTTCAATTTCGAGCTTTCATCATTCATCCACGAAACGGCTTGACGGTAATCTTCTTTGCTCGGCCCCATATTAAGCAGCAAAACAACCACTATTACGATAATCAGCAGTAAAAATCCAACAGAACCGCCAATTATCCCCCACAAAGCCCCTTTACTAAGACCTTTTTTGACCGGCATTTGCGGCGGCATCCCCGGCTGTTGCATAGGCGGCGCGGACATTGGAGCTGGCTGCGGCGCAGGCGGCACTGGCTGCGGCGATTCAGGTGGTTGCGGTTGATTGTTCATAGACTTCCCCTCTTTTATAAGTGTATCTCTATTAAGTATAGCAAAACTTAAGCTGTTCCGTATAGTATTCGTTTATGTAGAAATATTATCGCTGTTCAATTCCCTTCATTGTCAAGCTTAGGCGCCCGCGGTTATCAATTTCTGTTAACTTAACACGTACCGTTTGGCCCTCTTTCAAGACATCAGTCACTTTGCCGACTCGTTTATCTGATAGTTGTGAAATATGCAACATGCCGTCAACTCCCGGCAAAATATTCACGAACGCCCCGAAATCTTTGATGCTGACGACCTTGCCTTCGTAAATTTTGCCAACTTCTGGCTCTTCGACCAGGCTTTTAATCCAGGCAAGCGCCTTCTCAATTGATTCGCCGTTCGGACTGGCGATGGTGATCAAGCCGTCTTCTTTAATATCAACCTCGGCGCCAGTCTCACTGGTAATTTTATTAATCACCTCGCCGCCCTTACCGATGACCGCGCCGATTTTATCTGGATCAATTTTTAGCTTTTCAATCCGCGGCGCGTACGGGCTGAGTGTCTCCCGTGGCGCTGGCAAAATACTCAACATATGATCAAGGATAAATGCCCGACCAGCCTTACTCTGTTCAATCGCCTGGCGCAGCACTGCCACCGGCAAGCCATGCACTTTCATATCCATCTGCAGCGCCGTGATACCCTTGGCTGTACCAGTCACCTTGAAATCCATGTCACCGGCAAAGTCCTCAGCATCAGCAATATCGCTCAACACGTACGGTGTATCGCCATCCATCATCAATCCCATAGCAATACCAGAAACCGGCGCCGAGAGAGGCACGCCAGCGTCCATCAGCGCCAGACAGCTCGAACAGGTCGCTGCCATCGACGTCGAACCGTTCTGGCTCATAATTTCGGTAACGCTGCGAATGGCGTACGGAAAGTCTTCTTCGCTCGGCAACACTGGCGTCAAGGCTCGCTCCGCCAAGTAGCCGTGGCCAATTTCGCGCCGGCCCGGGCTGCCCATCCGCTTGACCTCGCCAACCGTATAGCCCGGCGCATTGTAATGATGCATATAGCGCCGCTCGCCATCGTTAACCTCCATAGTATCAACCAGCTGCGCGTAACTCAGCGGCGCCAAAGTGACAATATTCATACCCTGCGTCACGCCGCGGGTAAACAAGCTCGAACCGTGCGCTCGCGGCAGCAAACCGACCTCTGAGCTTAACGGGCGAATTTCCGTCAAAGCGCGGCCATCCGGGCGCTTGCCATCCTCAACGATACCGCGGCGAACATCTTTATGCAGCGCTAAGGTAAATGCTTCATCGTATTCGTCGCGTACTTCGTCGTATTCCTCAGCGCCCAAGCCCAGCTTTTCGGCCATCGCTTCGTGGAATGCCCAGCGAATCTCATTGACCACCTCGTTGCGCTCTGGGTACGGCCGGCGAATTTTCTCACCCAGCTTGCCGTCAACCCATTCGTCAGCCGTCTGCTGAATTGCTTCGTCGGGTAAGACTAATTCATATTCTTGCGGAGTTGGCGCAACTTTGGCAGCTAGCTCACGCTGCAACTGAATTGCTGGCTGCATCATCTGGTGCGCCCAGGCCATGGCGTCGACAATCACCTCTTCTGACACTTCCTTAGCGCCGGCCTCCACCATGGTGATGCCGCTGGCAATACCCGCCACCACCAGGTCAAGATCAGACTGCGCTCGCTCTTCCGGCGTCAAAAAGGCTTTGAATTCGCCATTTACCCGCCCGACGCGGAGCCCTGCCACCGGTCCGTCAAATGGTGTACCAGTCAGCATCAGCGCGCTCGACGCCGCAATCATAGCGATGACATCCGGGCGAAAATCCGGATCCATGCTTAGTACCGTCGCCACCACTTGCACTTCTTGGCGATAACCCTTCGGGAGCAGCGGTCGAATCGGACGATCAATCAACCGGCCGATCAGCACCGCCTCGTCGCTCGGGCGACCTTCGCGCTTGATAAAGCGGCTGCCAGAAATCTTTCCCGCGGCATAAAATTTTTCTTCATAATCAATGCTCAGAGGAAAATAGTCCAGCTGCACTGGCCGGCTACCCACCTGAGCACTGCCCAAAACCACCGTATCGCCATAGCGCACCAGCACGCTACCCGTCGTCCGAAAACCGACCCGGTTCACCTCCAGTGTCAATGGACGACCACATAGTTCCGTAGTGACCGAAAAAATCTCCTTGCCGCTCGGGTTAATAATACTCATAAAAGAGCTCCTTTCTTCGCGGCAAGTAACAGGGATGAAAATTCGTCTTGGCTAGGCTTGGCGATTCAAAGCCGTGCGCCGCAAATTCTCGTTTCTATCACTTCCGCGTTAACAATAACTACTTTATTATAGCAGACAACAAAGGTTATTTCATCTATATCACGTCATGCTATTGCTTTTTTATCATGTTTATGCTATAATAAAAAAATGAGCACGCTTCCTGTAGTTCAGCTAAGACGCCGCCAAGAGTTCTGGCTAAAAAGCCAAGAGACCGCGAAAGAATTACGGCGAGAAGCGCATACGATCGATCCAGAACGTCCGCGGCGCGGTATCGGCCAAGCTGCGCACAATCTACTGCACGTGATGAATCAGATTGAACACCCAACTGCTGAAACTAACCAGCAAAAAGAGTTCTACATTCTCTACGGCACCTATCGCGACTGGATTGCTGCTGTAACTGCCGAAAAAACAGCTAGAGACTCAAATAGGAGGCCTTCTCCTAAAGATCGCGAAAAAATTGTTAGTGTGCATTCTTCATTCAACGACTCACTACGCGAAATTTTTAACCGCTGGGGCACTACTATCACGCCAGCTGATATAATGCAGATTCTAAATAATTTTATCCCTATAGCCGACAAACCCCACTACCGCAAAAAAATGGAAACAAGCATAAAAGGTGTACGTACAGAATTACTAGCTGAGCTAGCTCTCGAAAACATGGGCTTTGAAGTGGTCCGTGCGACTACCGAACAAGACAAGAGAGGTATTGATTATCTTATAACTGACAGCCAGGGAAAGCAAACAGCGATAGATATTAAATCTTCAAGATTTAAAGCGAACAAAACCAATGATCGAAACGCTAAGTATTATAATGACGGTACTATAGCTATCTGTCCATTTTCGCCCGAAACCCTCGAAAGTATTCATACGGTTTTGCCTAAAGACCCGTACGGAGAAATGTTACAACCTTCAGAAGAGATGCTTGCAAATCTATATACTTCTGGTATTGTAGATAAGCATGAATATACTAGAATTATGAATGAATTAGAGAGACAGATGAAAGATCTGCGTGAGAGAAATAATAATCCGGCATCCAGAGGAAAACTAGTTCATGTCTAGCGAAACCAGCTCCTTAGAAAGAGGCGGCTCAGCAAGCTCATGGCTTACTCAATACGATCTGGTTAATCCAGAAAAGGCGTATGACGACATTACCAACTCAATCAAGAACAGAGAAAAGGTTACACTGGCAGCGATAGTGTCCGCTGGTATAGGGGAAATCTCGGTTAGAGCCACTATTACTCAAGTTGAAGTTGAAGTTTTATTTAATGGGCTCGACCGAGTAGAGGCAGATAGATTGTTCGGGTCTGACGGCTCGCCTCAACTCGAGGCTAGAGGCGTAACCAAACACCCTAACTCTCTGGACTCAGATGATGGCGATAAAAAACCTCTGATCGTTGTTTTCCAGCAAAGCGATGGTAATGATGGTAATATTGATTCCGGACACTTTTTTCTGGAAACCAAACAATATCCTTGATATTATATCTTAATGCTAGCCCCTGCTAAATTAAGCTAATCGCAAGCTATTCAAACTTAATCAACAAGGAGGCCTAATGCCACAAACCGAAAGTCTATATACTGGGCGGCGCATTAATGTACGCGCTATTATTTATCGCGAAGGAAAGATACTCGCCGTCAAACATCGCCGCGGCGACCAGGAATCCCCGTATTATGCCGTGCCAGGCGGCGGTCTCGATCCGCACGAGTCGTTAACCGAATGTTTAATCCGCGAATTACGCGAAGAAACTGGCGTGACTGCCAAACCTGGCAAATTGCTATTCATCCAGCAATTCCCATCATCGCGGGCTGGCTACGAAGAAGAGTTAGAGTTCTTCTTTGCTGTTAATAATCCCGATGACTTTACCGATATTGACATTAGCCAAACAACGCACGGCGCCCAAGAATTAGCGCTTTGCGAGTATATCGACCCGTCGCAATGCGTTCTCTACCCCGAATTTCTACAGCACACCGATATCGCACAGCACATCAATAGCAACCAGCCGGTTCTCGTCGTCGATAATTTCAACGAGCAGCACCAACAACTACTCTAGCGTTACATTTTGCCGCGCCCAATCAACCGCCGCTTGCGCCCGTTTGCGCGCCTCCAGGCTTTTTCGTGGCGGACGGTCGTCGCCCCACCACTGCCGCCAGGCCAAATCTGCCGGGTTGAGGCATTCCAGGCAATCCATGTGGCGTAATTTACCGTTCACGAACTCTTCATTGCGCTCGGTATAGACAAGTTCGTAGCCACACTTCTCAAGCGCCCGCCAGCTCGCCGCGTTGCCGTGAATAACCGCCGACTTAATTCGGTGCAGGCCTAGATTTTCGAAAGCATACCAGGTTCGTGCCCGATGGCAAGCACTGGCAATCCCCTGGCCCCAATATTTCTTATCGGCAATAACTATACCGCTTGTCGCATAATGAACGTGATCTTTGGTTATCTCGGTAAGCGCTGTGTTGCCGATCAGCTGGCGCTTGTCGCCATCTATAACCCAAATACCCCAGTTTAGGCTGGTTTTGTTCTTGATCATTTCATCATACCAGACTTGCTCGGTCTCAATCGTCTGCGCTCGGTGCGCTGATAAGTACTGTGTTACCGTGCCGCGCGCAAAACCCTCGACAAACACCGCTAGATTATCGCGCGCAAACGGCGCCAGTTCAACCGATAAGCCCCTATCGGTTGTTAATTTCATCATCGGCCCAAACGCCATTGCGCACTCCTTTCGCTTACTTGTGTCTATATTATACACAATTGCGATAACTTGGTACACAAAAACGACACTAACTACAGACTTTCAACTATACTCTGCAACCTGCTGCGAGCTTCATCGGCAGCCCTCCGTATAGTTGAGCCGCTACCTGGCATAACTTGCCATATCGGCGACTGCGGGCCAGCTTCTTTCGCTAATCTAGACATTGCCCGAAGAGTTTTTGCATCAACATTTAGTCCGCCTTTAGCTTTTAACCTATCGGCTAACTCTGCCCTAACATTTTGGTCAAGAAATCCGCCATAAGCCCTCAAGAAGTCTCCCGCCCATTTGTTGGCTCTTTGTTGGCGCTCGCCAGGTTTTGTCGTATTTTGCTCTCCAGCGGCCTGTTTTCCGTCTGACTTTGATACGTCTGCTTCAGATTTTACCGTATTTTTTTGATTGCCATCTGGCTGCTCAACCTGTTCTGCCGGATTTTTCTCGGCGGTGCGATTACTTGTGGCAGGTTTAGTTTCTGCCTTTGGACTTTCGTTTCTGGCGGCTTCTAGCGGCACGCTTTCTTTCGGCGCTTTAGGTTCTGGTTCGCTAGACGGCTTGGCGGCGGCAGTTTCTGCTTTCGAAATCTCAGCACGTGGCGGCAACGGTGTCTCTTCTGCCTCGGGCATAGCAGCGCTAGCACTGGTCTCATGCGATACCAGCTCATTTGACTCCTCGCGTATCGCTGGCTGCTCATATGCTGCTTGCTCAATTGGCGGCCGCGAAGCGTATTGAACTAGATTATCGCCTCTGTCCTTGTTATGCTCACCCCTGACAATACCATCAACCAAATCCTCTGGAACGCCTTTTGCTAACAAATTAGCGCGCCGATTGAGCATTTCATCAACACTTTGCGGCCCTCTCTCGGCATCAGCATGCGACGGTAACTTACCAGTTATTTTCTCGCCAGTCATGAAAACTCGGCGGATAGAGGCACGTTCGTTGGTCGGCGCTATTCCGCCGTCAGTAGCGGCTTTATAAGCCTCGCCGACCAGCAGCTGCCTGCCAGTATTCGACTCTTGGCGCGCCATAGCGGGCGGCTTATCGCCGAAAGCAATCGCCACCGCATCGCGAGCATCATTGACTTTCTCGGCCCGGCCAGCTGGCGTCCATTCGTGCGGCGTACTAAAATTATCACCATCAAGAGAGTTAGACTTAACTATCGGCTCAATACCGTACTTCTTATAGTCAAACGACTCGCCTTGCTCGCGGCTGTTAGTCACCTCATGAGAAGATGTTGGAAAGCGTTCTTTTGTGTTCATTTTTGTTTTGCCGTTTACTTACCTTTTTATGCTAACACAGCTTATGCTTTTTGTCAATATTATTACTTAGATTAGCAATTTTAGCAATACGGCAGCCGCGATCTACCTTTACAAACCAAAAACCGCCTCAATACGAGACGGTTTTTGGCCCAGGCTGCACGTTTATTTGCGCAGACCGAGCTTCTCTAGCGTTGCCTTGTAGGCCTCAAAGTTCGTCTTCTCAAGGTATTTCAGCAGGCGCTTGCGCTTACCTACCATCTGAATCAGTCCGCGGCGCGCCATACGGTCGTGCTTATTGGACTTGAGATGTTCAGTCACCTCTTTGATACGAGCCGTCAAGATCGAAATCTGCGCTTGCGGGCTGCCTACATCGTTCTCGTTGACCTGAGTCAAAGCAATAGCTTTCGCTTTGTTATCCTTTGATATCATAGCTAATAACTTTAGCAGAGATACACTAATTAGTCAAGTTGTGCGAACTCCTTATCATATCTATCACCCTATAGATTTTCTCAATATCGTCAATCGTCATCTGACGAGACTGGTCTATTCAGCTCTTAATAATTTTGGTATCTAAATAAGCAAATTTCTATGCTTCTTATGATTCAACACCAAAATCTGCCAATTTCTGCGTTTGGCTGACTTGCCAATCGGCAATCTGCGTACGGCGCAATTCTTGACAGTAAGCGCCCGTGTTTAGTGCTTCACCGATATCAACTGCCAAACTACGAATATAGGTACCGCTAGAGACATGGGCTCGAACTTTGAGCAGCGGATAAGCGTAATCAAGCAATTCCAACGCATAAATCGTCACTACACGCTCTGGAATATCAACTTTTTTACCGCTGCGAGCCAATTTGTAGGCCCGCTGGCCGTTAATTTTGATAGCACTGAACGCTGGCGGACGCTGCTTGATATCACCAACGAATTGCGCTAGAACATACTTAACTGCTGCTGCATCCGGTTGTTTGAGTAAAGGTAAAGATTCAGCTCCTTGTAGTTCGTCGCTTGCAACATACGGCATAATTTCACCTTCCGGGTCGCCAGTTGTACTAGTCTGCCCCAACCGGAACGTCGCTTCATAAATCTTATCAAGCTTGGTATAACGCATCGCGTTGCGACATTCCTTGCCCGTAACCAAAATCAACAGGCCCGTCGCAAACGGATCAAGCGTCCCGCAATGACCGACTTTGACTTTTTTGCCAGCCCGATGGCTAAGTACGCGGCGAACTCGCGCCACCACCCCGAAGCTAGTCATGCCTGGCGGCTTATCGATCAATATAACCCTGTCACTCATACTTCAAGTATACCAGCATACCCCGCGGCATTGAACTAAAGCCTTTTTAGGATCAACATGAAGTCTATTCGCAAATTTAAGCTTGCCCTGGAATCTTGAACTGAGCCGGATCATTTGATGTTGGTGCCGAAACTGCTGGAGCTGGCGGCGGCGGTAGAGTAGATTCTAAAGTGTCAGCTCCGACCCCGCCATTAGCTGGTACTGGCGGCAAGGATGAAAAATCTGGCAACGGCGGTAATGGCGGTAGTGGCGGCAAATCATCAACCGCGCCAGACGATGGCGCAGCTGATGCTGCCGACAGAGCTGCATCAACGGCAGACCGCGCTTGGTCTTGATCTGAACTAGCAGGATTTGCGGCTGGCGCAACTTCTACGCTAGGCGCTGGCATTGCTGGTATACTCGGCTGTACCGTTACCCCTTTCGAAGAAACTGCCTCGGGCGCCGCGTCAACTGGCGCAGCTTCTGATAAGACATCGCGAACTGTCGGTTCTACCTCGGTCTTATCAGCTACGGCATTAAATGGCGATTGCATTGACGGCGGCTGCGACGCCACCGCGCCGCGATCGTGGCTTAAAATGACGCGATTATGCATATCTTTTTCAGCTTTTCTAGCTTCCTCGGCAGCCTGTTCGGTTGTCGCGTTAAAAGTACCACCAATCGACGGTTCGCCCGGGCTAACTGGCATCGCTAGACCTGGCCCTGGCGCAAACGGAGCAACTGGCGGCAAAGCTAGATCCTCTTTGGCCGCTTCATCTACTTCTGCCGAGCTGGCAGCAATATCGCGCTGCAAGTCGGCGACTGACGGCATATCTCGCCTATCAGCTTCAGGCTCAACAGCAGGAATTGATGCTAATTGTTCGGCTAATTTCTTTTCGGCGGCAGCAGCGGCATCTCGGCTGCTTCGTTTCTCTAATTCTTCATTGGCAGCCCTCAGGGCCTCGTCGGAATGGCGCCTATCAATTGCATTCTTGACGTCGTCAACATCACCAACTGGCTCGTGCGAAATCGACAATGCGCCAATGTCGCTAGAATTTTTAGACTCGTCCTTTTTGGAGGATTTTTCTTCGTCCTTGCTTTTTGCTTCAGGCACTGGAATCGGCTTATCGTGCGATTCTTTGAGCTTAGTGGCAATCAACTGCTGATTAGCACCATCTGCCATCAATTGAGCAGCTACGGTCATCGCCGCCGAGCTAGTATGTGCATTGCTGAAACGATCGGTTGCTGCCACGACACCAGTCAAAAACGCCGTAGCAATTTGCTCATCAATCAACCGGCTTTCACCTCTTAATTCATTAGCTAACCGGCATAGAACCTCGCTATAACTACTAGCTCGGGGATTACTCCACTCTAGGCTGCCAAGCTGAGTCGATTCGCCAAGCGACACGCTCGCCACCACCGCATCGTGCAAAATTCGGCCATGGCTCTCGAGCGCATGATCCAAATCAGCTTCATCTTTGACGCCAATCGCCAACACCATCTCGACATTATAGTCGCCCTGACTAAAATCCAAATCCTTCTGATTAATCGTCGTCCGATATGGCGTAATAAAAATCTTGACCATATCATCGACGATTTTGTAACGTAAGTGATCGGCTTTCTCCTTATCCAGTGCGATGATAAAGTCGCGCAAACTATCAACCGTACTTTCAAAGGTTTTCTCGGGCTGCAGAAATTTAATCGCTGGCGGCACTGCCCCGCTAAATACTGCCGTCGCATGCTTATTTAACTTATTGATTAGCAGCGTGATGCCCAAAGCAGCGCTCAATTCGTCAACCGACGGATTGGCGCTAACCGTAACGAGAATATTATTACTTTCTTTGACTTTCTCTACTATCTGGTTTAGCACGTCTGCCATATTTTATCCTATTTGTTTTTATTCGCTATAGACTTTATGTACTATAACATAAGCATCACGACAAAGTCAATACTAATTTACAAAACAAGCAAGCGCCACTTTACAAACAGAGGTGTATAAGTTATAATTGAAAACTGATTGTATACACTAAATCAATAACAGAGGTAAAGGAATTTATGCCACTCATCAAATCAGCCGTTAAGCGAATGAAGCAAACCGCTAAGCGCCGCCAGCGTAACATCGGTATTAAGCGCGATATCAAATCTGCCACCAAGGAATTTTTGGCCAACCCGAGCGCCGCTACCCTAAGCAAAGCTCAAAGCGAGCTAGATACTGCTGTCAAGAAAGGCCTGCTCAAAAAGGCAACCGTCAGCCGCCGCAAATCAGCCCTAGCCAAGGTCGCTAAAGCTGCTGGCGTCAAGCTAGAAAAGAAGGCAGCCAAACCCGCTGCCAGCACCAAGAAAACCCCTGCAAAAAAGCCAGCTGCCAAAACCACAGCCAAGAAGGCCG
>CAUSEX010000021.1:0-17149 GCA_963531145.1 uncultured Candidatus Saccharibacteria bacterium | reverse complement strand
GACGCAGCTGAGTCGCCTCAAAAACAAAGGTTTAATCAAAATTAAAACGACCGCTGGCGATTGGTGGATTTCGATGAGTCGCCGCGGCAAGCAGACGACTCACTACTTGTGGCCAGAAATGTCCTTAAATTACTAAACTATTAAACAAAAGAAAGGTTATAATAAAATTATGAAGATTTTGGTTGTTGACGACGAGAAACGAATTGCCAAGTCGATCAAGCAAGGGCTCGAAATGGACGGCTACGCGGTTGATATCGAGTATGATGGCGAGGATGGCTACAATGCAGCGCGGGCTGATGATTACGATCTCATCATTCTCGACGTGATGATGCCGATTATGAATGGTTTTGAAGTCGCCAAAAAGCTGCGCGCTGACGGTAATAAAACGCCAATCTTGATGTTGACAGCCAAAGATCAGAATAAAGATATTGTGGAAGGCTTGGATAGCGGCGCCGATGACTATTTGCCGAAGCCGTTTAGCTTCGAGGTTCTCGGCGCTCGCGTTCGGGCGTTGCTGAGGCGGCCGCAGGATGTACTTGATAACATTTTGACAGTGCGTGATCTTGAACTTGATGTCGCTAATCACACTGCTGAACGGGCTGGTAAAGATATCAAGCTATCTAACAAAGAATTTGCCATTCTTGAATATTTGCTGCGCAACAAGAATCAAATTCTTAGCAAGCAAAACATCATGACGCACGTTTGGGACTTTGATGCCGATATTTTGCCGAATAATGTTGAAGTTTTTATTAACTATTTACGCAACAAAATTGATAAGCCTTTTCCAGGCGCTGATCCGATTATCCAAACGGTACGAGGGTTTGGATATATCGTTAAGGACGAGATTAGAAAAGCATGAAAAATGTTGGTCAACGTGCCGTTGTTCGCTTAGCGGGGACCTATTTGGCGATCATCATGTCTATGTCGATCGCCTTTAGTTTGATAATTTATGGACTATCAAGCCAAGAATTTCATCGCCGGCCGCCAAATGATCAGCAGGCAACTTCTACGATTCGTTCCGCCGAGCCAGGTACGGTTATTTCAATTCATAACTATCTTGATACGCGTGAAGATGAAGCGATGGCGGCGATTCGCCTAAACTTGCTGCTGGCAAATTTGACGGTGTTTTTGATAGGCGGACTAGTCAGCTATCTACTGGCTCAGCATACGCTGCAGCCAATCGAGGATAACATGGCGGCGCAATCGCGTTTTGTCAGCGATGCTAGCCACGAATTACGCACGCCGTTGACCGCACTACTGGCAGCTAATGAGGTGGCATCAATGAATCCGAAATTGACTCTCAAACAGGCTAAGCAAGTTATTACCGACAATGTTGATGATGTTAAACGTTTACAAAAATTAACCAACTCAATGTTAGGGTTGCTCAAAGAAGACAAGCTGGAAATTCAGAAAGGCAAGGTCGGTTTGCAACCAGTGATTGCTCGGGCGATGAACCTAGTAGTAAATCAGGCGTTGGCAAAAAATATTGCTATCGATGATAAAACTAAAAATTTTTTGCTGCTTGGCGATCAACAAAGTTTAGAACAGCTTTTCACAATTTTGCTAGACAATGCTATTAAATATAGCAACAAAGGCGGTACCATTATTATTTCTAGCAGCAAAAAGGGTAAGCACGTCAGTGTTGCTGTAGCGGATGCTGGTATTGGCATGAGCGACGAAGTAAAGTCGCAGATTTTTACGCGATTTTATAGAGCCGAAGAGTCGCGTACTACTGCTGGATACGGCTTAGGTCTGTCAATTGCCGAGCGGATTATTAGAGCGCATGGCGGACGAATTAACGTCGATAGCGAACAGAATGTTGGTTCGACTTTTACAGTCATTCTTCCTGCATACAACAAGAAAAAATAGTTTTTTAAGGCGTCTTTAATAGCTCCTAGTTATATTTTAATCAATATTAATTAACAAAAGGAGATGAATAAATGCCAACTAAAATTGAAGATGGTTTTAAAATGCCTTCTAGCGGTACGCCGTCAATACAGCCGGTAGTGCAATGCTCGTCTATGACGCCAACTATGATTTTGGCCGTCATAGCAATTGTGTTGTTCGCTGGCGGGTTAGGCTGTGTCGGCGGCATGCAAGTCAATAAATCGCCGCAGAGTAATGCAGTGAGCGGTGTGCCTAGCGGGCCAGTACAACAACAAGCCAATCCTAGTACAAATAATACCGCCACGCCGCAAGGAATGCCTAGTTCATCAAACAATAATCAACAAGCAGGTCCACAAACTAACGCAGGTACACCAAATACCAATATGAATAACAGCTAGTAGCTGATTCCAGCAGATTTCATTGCTGGCTGGATGACGAACTTTTCAAAATCATCAGCATTAGCCCAAACATAACTAGCATTAGTATCGGTGTTCGTACCGCTAACTAGCTTACCGTTAAGGACTTTTTGGCTGCCGACATCTTTGCCGTTAATGTACATAGCCGGTGTGCCGCCAACGCTGTCCTTTTTGCCAAGCGCCATGTCGTAATCAATTTTTTTACGGATGTTTGGATTTTCGAGATCAGCCTTGAATTTTTCTACATTCAAGCCCTTGATGTCGGAGGCTAACTTCACAAAGTTTTCAGTACGAGTTGACCCAGACAACTCTACCCAGCTAGCTCGATTTTCGAAAAGCGAGTTGTGCATTTCCCAGTACTTACCTTGCAGTCCAGCTGATTCGGCGGCAGCCGCCGCGGCCAGCGCGTTCGGGTGAGCGCTAGTTAGCGGATAATTGCGGAAGATAAACCCGATCTTGTCTTTGTACTTTTCAGTGACTTTTTTGGTGACCGGGTAAGATGAATTGCAGCCTGGACATTGAAAATCGGCATATTCAACTAATAGTACTTTGCTGTTGGCGTTACCATAAACATGCTCGCTAATATTGCCGCTTTCGCTCGATGCTGGCTGCGCCTTCGTAGTATCGACGCTTGAAACATCAATTTGATTGCGCTGCTGTAAAAAAATCAAGCCGCCAATCAATCCTACGCACATCGCCGCAAAAATAATCCATGCCTTTTTGGTCATATTTCCTCCGCTTATTACTAGAGGCTATTATACTGCTTATGAGCTCGCCAATCAAGCGGGCTTGCGGTACAATATGTGTATGCGGTTATTCTTAGCGATTTTGTTTGTGATGATTACCTTGGCGTTGATAGCGGTGACGTCAATTTCGCCGCGCCGAACAAAACTGTCGATGTACGAGCTAGAACGTCGCCGGCGTAAGGGCGACACCGCAGCGGCTGACGAATTACGGCGAATACTACTGCTTGATGATATTGTATCACTGCGTAAAGCAACCGAAGCTCTACTACTGGTTCTGGCGGTATTATCGGCAGTATCGGCGTTTGGTTTTTTTATCGGTGTGGCCATTAGCGTGATGACGTCTTTAGTATATAGTAGAATTGCTCATTTTGATTGGTTGGTACAAATGGTCGACGGTTATTACCGGCGGGCAGAGCCGCAACTGCTGACTTTCGTCGAGCGGCATCCGCGCTTGGGGCAAGTTTTGCGCAGTGTTAATGTGCAGAATGAGCCGAATATTCTTAGCTCGCGGGAAGAACTTGAGCATTTGATACGCGAATCATCGGGAATACTGTCGCTTGAAGAGAAAAAATTAATCAATAATGCCCTGCATTTTCATGAAAAAACCGTCGAAGAGGTAATGACGCCGCGCGGCGTAATGAATACAGCAGCTAAGGAAGATGTGATTGGGCCGTTGCTGCTTGATGAACTGCATAAGACTGGCCATAGCCGCTTCCCAGTGACTGACGGTGATATTGACCACATTGTTGGTATTCTGCATATTCGTAGCTTACTGACGCTTGATAACGGTAAGAAAACTAGCCGTGTTGAAACGGCGATGGGCAAGAAGATTTTAGCTATCAACCAAAACCAGAAGCTGGAGCGCGCTTTGTCGGCCTTTATCAAGACGCGGCATCATATGTTTATTGTTGTTAATGATTATCGCGAGACAGCGGGCATTCTAACGCTCGAGGATGCACTAGAGGCGTTGCTCGGCCGTAAAATCCTCGATGAATTTGATGTAGTTGACGATTTGCGCGTGCTAGCGGCGCGTAATCCGAACAAAAATAATAAGAGTCCATCGGCTACTGACGTCAAATAAGTTAGTAATTTTAGCACTCTTGCACTTCGAGTGCTAACGCGCTATACTATAGCAATATGGCAAAGCGCGACTATTATGAAGTACTAGGTATCAGCAAAAACGCCTCTGAAGATGAAGTCAAGAAAGCTTTTCGTAAGCTGGCTGTTAAGTATCACCCCGACAAAGAAGGCGGCAGTGAAGAGAAGTTCAAAGAGATAAACGAAGCTTACGAAGTTCTCAAAGACAAGCAAAAACGCCAACGTTACGACCAGTTCGGTCATGCTGGCGTAGGCGGTTCTGGCGGCGGTGCTGGTTACAGCGGTAATCCTTTTGAAGGTTTTGGCGGTTTCGGCCAAGGTCAAAATATTAATTTCGATTTTGGCGAAGGCTTGGGCGATATTTTCAGTCAGTTTTTTGGCGGGCCGTCCGGGCAATCGCGCCGCAATAGCCGGCCGCGTGGGCGCGACGTTGAAACGCGTGTTACTTTGACTTTCGAAGAAGCGGTGTTTGGTAAAGATGTCGAGATTGCGTTAATGATTAATGACGAGTGTGAGCATTGTCACGGTACGACCGTCGAGCCGGGTTTCGAGATGAAAACTTGTCCAGATTGCCAAGGCGCTGGCCAACGTGTCCGCACAATGAACACGATGTTTGGTCCGATCCAACAAGCGGTAGTTTGCGAAACCTGTAAAGGCCGCGGTAAAATACCCGAGAAAGAATGTACAGTTTGTCATGGCTCTGGCGTGCAACGCCGCGAGCAGAAAATCACTGTCAAAATTCCAGCAGGTATTGATGACGGTTCGACGATTCGTTTGCGCGAGCGCGGTGAAGCTATTGCCGACGGCGACCGTGGTGATTTATACATCAATATTCGCGTTAAGGCGCATAAGAAGTTTACCCGCGAGGGCGATTTGATTCTTAGCCAAGAACATATCGGTATGGTTGATGCGGCACTCGGTACTGAAATCGACGTTGAGACAGTCGACGGCATAATTACCATGAAGGTACCGGCCGGTACGCAGTCGGGTACTGATTTTAAATTGTCTGGTCATGGCGTGCCGTACCCGCGCAGCGAACGGCGCGGCGCCCATATCGTTAGCATTATTGTCGATACACCGACTAAACTGTCTAAAAAGCAGCGTGAACTGTTAGAGCAATTCGAAGCCTCTAAAAAACGCGGTATTTTCTCGTGAGAACGGGCTTTTAACTTGTCATCGTACATAGACGACATGATAAAATAAAAGCATGACTTTTACTATCGTTCTAGCAATAGTCTTTGGCGTGTTGTTTTTGTTGGCATATATGACGCGCCGGCGATTCGGCGTATTGACGCTAGCGCTAGCAGCTGGTTCAATCTTGGCTGATTTGTGGAGTAGCGAGGCAACGCCATATGTTGCTAATCTCGGCATTGTTATTATCCGTCCGCCGTTAGTAGATGTGGTGGCGGTGATATTAACTCTAGCGCCTTCACTGATATTACTATTCAGCGGGCCGGCGGCTAGTAACAAATTTCAGCGAATTGGCGGGTCAGTGATATTTGCAGTGTTAGCTGTGGTATTAATGTTTGAGCCGCTAGAAAATGCGCTAGTGGTTGATGAGTTCGGCAAGCAAATCGTCAGCCGTATTAATGCGTCTTATGCTATTATCGTGACTGTGTGCCTGGTGCTGTCGATAATTGATGTGTTGCAAACTCATGTGCGGCGCAACGAATCAAAAAAGAAGAGCAAAGAATAAAGACGGTTAAAAATAAAAGACCTTCACACTGAAAAGGTCTTCTTATTCTTGAAATGGAGGGCCCAGTGAGGCTTGAACTCACGACACCCTGCTTAAAAGGCAGGTGCTCTAACCAGCTGAGCTATGGGCCCGAGTAAATCTTACTATACAGTTTGCGGCGAGTCGTGTCAAGCTATGCTACTATCGAAATATGAGATGGTTGGGCGAGCGGCTTCATCCAATGTGGCATATTGCCGCTTTATGCTACGGGCTAGTTAGCGGCGTGGTATTGGCACAATGGTGGAGCGGGGCTAGCTGGTGGTTAATTATTGCGTCCATCCCGCTGATTAGTTTAGCTTTTTGGCAGCGGCGGCGGATTTTATTAATTTTAACGCTAGGTGCGGGATTGTTAATCGGACTGGCTCGCGGCTCTAGCGATCAAGTGCAGTTACAGTTATATAAACCGTTGTATGGCCAATCGGTGCGATTAACTGGTATACTGCGGGATGACGCAGATAACGTAGCTGGTAGTACTAGACTGCAAATAACTTATATCAAAATGGGCGAGACGTCTTTACCTGGCCAAATTTGGTTGTCGCTGCGCGGTAATCCAGCAATTAAACGCGGTGATGAACTTGCTTTGCGCGGTGTATTGAAACCGGGTTTTGGCAATTTCGCTGCAGTATTAGCAAGGGCGAAGCTTGACAGTGTCAAGCGAACATCTGGCGGCGATCCAGCACTAGAGTTGCGCGATACTTTTGCTGATGGCGTACATAAAGCGGTTGATGATCCAGGAGCTAGCCTAGGGATTGGCTTTTTATTAGGCAAGAAAAGTATGCTGCCAGATGATCTACTAGAGGCTTTGAAGATTGCTGGTCTGACGCATATCATTGTAGCGAGCGGCTACAATTTAACAATTCTGGTACGTTTGGCGCGGCGGCTGTTCGCAAAAATATCAAAATATTTAGCGACGCTGGTTAGCTGTAGCTTGGTGCTGGGTTTTATCGCCATGACTGGTGCTAGCCCGAGCATGGTGCGCGCCGGGCTTGTTACAGGATTAAGCCTGCTGGCATGGTATGTTGGTCGAAAATTCCATCCAGTTGTTTTGCTGGGGCTAGTATCGGCAATAACGGTATTGTGCAATCCGAGTTATGCTTGGGGTGACATGGGTTGGATGCTAAGTTTTGCAGCATTCGCTGGTGTGATTATCGTGGCGCCAGTGATGACGGCTTATTTCTTCTCGGCTGATAAAGTTCCAGCTATTATTCAAATTTTGTTAGAGACATTAGCGGCACAGCTGGTAACTGCACCGATTATTATGGCGGCCTTTGGGCAGTTGAGTATAATTTCGTTGTTGGCGAATATCCTGGTTGGTCCGTTTATACCGTTGGCGATGTTGCTAACATCAATAGGTGGTGTTAGCGGATTGATTGTTCCAGCGATAGCGCACATCATTGGCTGGCCAGCGCAGATGATGCTTGATGCGATGATTGTAGTAGTGAATTGGTGTGCCGAGCAATCTTGGGCTGCAGTTGAGCTGCAAATACCGTGGTGGATAGCGGTGCTATGGTACGGTTTGATAATTGCGGCAGTGTGGTTCATGAAATGGCGTAGCGGCTATCGACTGCGCGACGCTTCGATAGTGACATAACAGGGCTCATTTGCTATTATATAAGTAAGCATTTATCAATAAACTAACGAGGAGTAGTCATGTCAGGACATAGTAAATGGGCGACAACACATCGTCAAAAAGCTGTTGTTGATGCTAAACGCGGTGCGATTTTCACTAAAATTGGCAACCAGATCGCTATCGCAGCGCGGGCTGGCACTGACCCCACAATGAACTCTAGTCTAGCGATGGCTATCGAAAAAGCTAAGGCAGCAAATATGCCAGCTGCTAATATTCAGCGGGCGATCGACCGGGTTGCCGACAAAAATTCAGCAGCGCTAGAAGAAATTACTTACGAAGGTTATGGTCCTGGCGGCGTAGGGATTATCATTGAAACAGCCACTGATAACCGTAATCGAACTTTGCCAGAGGTGAAATTGGCTTTAACTAAAAACGGCGGTTCAATGGCTGATGCTGGTAGCGTGATGTTTCAGTTTGACCGCAAAGGGGTTATTCGGGTGGCAGCAAGCGGCGAAGAAGCATTGTTGCAAGTACTTGACGCAGGCGCCGAAGATGCTGTTGAGGCTGATGGTAAACTAATTGTCTATACTGGCATGAAAGATTTAGCGAGCGTTCGTAAGGCGTTGCTCGATGCAGGTATGACCATCGAGGAAGCCGAGTTGCAATACATTGCCAAAAATGACGTGCCTATCAGCGATGCTGAAACCGCTCGCAAAGTAATAAAAATTATTGACGCGCTCGACGATCTTGATGATGTGGTAAACGTTTATACGAATGCCGATATTACTGCTGATATTAACGATTAGTTGACTTTTAAGCTTACCTTCATGTAGATTATAAGTATACATGGTATTTATAATTGCTAGGAGGCCTGATGCGATGTCTAAAACTCGTCATTTTGATAGCAACTATAACTCTTCAGCCAGTATTTTCGGGGTTGGCCGCGGCAGATGCTGTATCGACGGCGGCTGTTTCGCCGGATAACACGCTAAGCGTTGCGAGCGAAAACAATAGCGAGAATTTACCAACCGCTAAACAAGAGAAAAATCTCGATAAGTCTAACGAGCCGCTAATTAATAAAGAAAATTCTAATTCACTGCCAGCTGCGAACGATGGGGAGATACTCCCGCGGCAGACTGCTGAAAACAAAACCGCTGCCAAGCCTGCTGAAATCCCGCCGTCGGTCCCGTTAAACCCTACTAATGCCAACGAAACTGTAGATAAAACAACAACATTGCCGTCACCGTTGTTAGCAAAAAATGATGTTGTAGTCTCGGCGTTTAAAACTGATCCAAAATACGGTTATGCGGCGATAGAACTTTATAATACTAGTGATGATTTTTTCGATCTAGGACAGGTATCGCTAGAACTACGTTACGCAACAGCGGAAACTGATTTTGTTTGTAATGCTAAATTGCGAGATTATCTGCGGCCGAAGAGTTATTTAACGCTGTACAGCCCGAACTTGTCGCATACGGATGATGCATTGCTTTTAGCGGGCTGTCCAACTCCAAATAGTGATGCTTTGTATGACAAAGAGATAAATGTTTATCAAGCTGGCCAGCTGGTTGAGGCGGTTCGAATTAACAACACCGATCTCGGCAAATATCAAAATGATATTTGGGAGCGTAAAGGCTGGAGCATGTCTTATCGAACTGGCGTCTTTAAAACCGATTTTCGTAAACGAGCGACTGGCAATATGATATCAAGTGATTTGTATCGTTTGCCACCGACGCCGACTTTACAGATTCTAGAAATTTTACCGAATCCAGCAGATTGTGCTACGGCTGACCCGAACCTTGCTTGTAATAGCTACGTCAAGGTTAAAAATATTGGTCAAAGCCCAATAGACTTATCGCTATACCGCTTGCGCAGCGGCAACCAAGAGGTGTCAGATTCTACTAATAATCTTTCGAAGTTATCGGGCATGGTTCTGCCGGGTAAAATCTTTCTTATATCGGGGAAGACGCTGCATCTTGACAAGGCATCTGGAACAGTTTGGCTGCAAGATACCAATGGGCTAACTACCTATAATAATGACGTGATGCCGTATGAGAAAGCCGATAGTGCTAGTAACAAAGGGCGATCTTGGGCGTATGATGCTAAAACTGCGACTTGGCGCTGGGCGACGCCGAGTCCAGGTAGCGAGGGTAATGATTTTACGCCTAAACTTAATTATGGTAAGGGCAGCCTGAAAGCGTTGTCGGCTAAACCAAAAATAAAAATATTGAAACCATGCCGCGATGACCAATATTGCAGCGAAGAGACTGGCCGCTGCCGTAATATTATTCAGAACAAGAAAAAAACCGTTGTCTTGAAACCTTGCAAAGAAGGTCAATATCGCAGCGAGGAGACCGGGCGTTGTCGGTCAATTGCCAAGGCGGCTGCAGCGGTTCTGAAGCCGTGTAAAGAGGGCCAATTCCGTAACCCAGAAACTGGCCGTTGCAAGAAGATTGCTTCTGTTGACGATTTACCCAAACCGTGTAAAGCAGGCTGGGAGCGTAATCCTTCAACTGGCCGCTGCCGCAAAATCAAGAAAGCTAGTAATACATTAGCGGCTTATCCAGTGCAGCCAGTAACAGTCCAGCAAACTAATCCAGCAGTGTGGTGGACGATTGGCGGACTGGCCTTGGCGGGTGTTAGTTATGGTGTCTGGGAATGGCGCACTGAAATTAAGCGCGGCTTGAGAAAAGCTATTCGATTTGGCAGAAAGTGATCCATACTAGCATGCGAATCATCGGAATTGATCCTGGTACAGGTATTCTCGGATTTGGCGTAATTGATGTCAACAGTGGTAGAACGAGGCTGATTACGGCTGGAGTGATTACTACGCCAGCACACACGCCATTACCAGATCGCCTTGAAGAGATCTACTCGGGTTTAACTGATATTATTAAAGAGACGCAGCCGGATGTTATGTCGGTTGAGAAACTGTTTTTTACCAAGAATATTACGACAGCAATCAGTGTCGCCGAGGCGCGTGGCGTAGCAATATTGACAGGTCGCCAAGCGAAATTGCCAATTCACGAGTACACGCCGAATGAAATCAAAAAATCAATCACTGGTTACGGTGCCGCCAAAAAGCCGCAAATTCAAGAAATGGTGCGTATTCAGCTAGGGTTGCAAGAGGTGCCGAAGCCTGATGATTGCGCTGACGCATTGGCGGCAGCTTTAACGCATGCGTTTATGAGCCGTATTGAAACGTAAGGTGATATAATGGTAGGTGATGCAGATACAAAAGCAACCGCCGCGTTTATCGCGCTACGCTAACATAGGTCGTAAGAAATCTCCAGTTCGTAAGGTTCATCGCCAGCCGACGGGTAAGTTTGGTAAACTTGTCGCTTGGTGGCAAGGATTGTCGCGCAAGCAGAAGGTTGCCGTTGTTGGTGGTCCTATTCTAGCAATTATGATTATCATACCAGTGGTAACATACATCATGCTGGCTAATGATATCCGCGACGTTGAACGTTTGATGAACCGTAATAATACCGGAATCGTTCTAAAAGACAAAAATGGTAAGACTTTTTATAGTATTGGTCGGGCTGAGAAACGCAATATCGTGAAACTTGATCAGATATCGGATCATATGAAGAATGCTTTGCTGGCGAGCGAGGACAAGGATTTTTATAAACATGGCGGATTTAATCTTTTTAGCATTGCTAGGGCGGCAGTGACGCGGCATGGCGGCGGCTCGACTATCACTCAGCAATTGGTTAAGAATACCTTGCTAAGCGACGAGCATAGTTTGATGCGTAAATATCAAGAGTTCTTCATGTCGATTGCTGTCGAGCAAAACTATTCTAAAGACGAGATTCTCGACATGTATCTCAATTCGGTCTATTTTGGTGAAAACGCTTTTGGTATAGAGGATGCGGCTAAGACTTATTTCAATAAAACACCGAAAGAACTAACTCTGGCAGAAAGCGCTATGCTGGTTGGCGTATTGCCGGCACCGAGCAGCTACTCGCCGATTAGCGGCAGTGCTGAATATGCTAAAGAACGGCAAAAAACAGTACTCAGTCGAATGGTAAAAGAAGGCTACGTCACCGAAGCGCAAAAAACAGAGGCCTTAGCCCAGCAATTGGCTTACGCGCCGCCTTCAACGCAGAATGATAGCGTGGCGCCGCATTTTGCTGAAATGGTAGTGGCTGAGCTCAGCGATAAATATAGCTCTAAAAAAGGCGGCTACGAAAAAGACGGTTACGAAAAAGTTATGCGTTCTGGCTATCAAGTCACAACGACGCTAGATATTGATATACAGAATACCCTCAAAGACAACATTAACAAGCAAATGAGGCATATTAACCGAATGGGCGGCTCTAATGCCAGCGGAGTTGTCGTTGATCCAACGACTGGTGAAGTTCGAGCTTTGGTTGGTAGCGCCGATTATAATAATGAAAAATGGGGCAAGGTTAACATGGTGACGACTAGGCGCCAGCCAGGTTCTAGTTTCAAGCCGATTTATTACGCGGCAGCATTGGCAGATGGTGTGATTACGCCAGCGACTGTCTTGCAAGACAAAGTTAAGGATTTCGGCGGCGGCTATGTGCCGCGCGATGCTGATAAAAATGAAGCTAGCCGCGGCGGTAGTGCTACGGTGCGCCAAGCGCTTAATTGGTCGCTTAATATCCCAAGCGTTGAGGTGATGCAGAAATATGGTATTTCCCGTTCAGTAACAGCTGCTAACAGTATGGGTATTTCCTCTATCAAGAAGGGCGATCACGGCTTATCGTTGGCGCTTGGTTCAGCCGAGGCATCTTTGCAGGATATGGTGCATGCTTATACTGCTTTCGCTAATGGCGGCAAGCAATATGATATTACTAAAATTACTCAGATTGACGATAAATACGCTAAAACAATCTACAAACACGAGGGCAAGTCTAAGCAAGTTATTAGCGCTCAGGGGGCTTACCTAATCTCAGATATTCTTAGCGACAGAACAACTCGCGCACGCATCTTTGGCTCGTCAATTACGGTTAACGGTAATCATACTGTTGCTGTTAAAACTGGTACTACCAACGACAACCGCGATGCTTGGACGATTGGCTATAATCCGCAATACGTTGTTGGTGTTTGGGTTGGCAATAATGATAACTCTGCTATGATTAGCGGTGGTAGCGACATGGCTGGGCCGATTTGGAAGAGTACGATGACGTCGCTATTGTCAGGCAAACCAGATGTTAAATTCACTCTGCCGAGCGGTATCGTTCAGCGCGCTGTCTGTAAAGATAGGGGCGGCTTGGCGGCGAAAGCTGGCGCTAATACTTATAATGAATACTTTATGAGCGGCGCTCTGCCGACTGAATCGTGTAATTCCGAGCCAACTAAAGTATCTGTTTGCAACCTCTCTACCGGCAAGATTGAAACTATTGATGAGGACAAGTTTGACTCGACGAAATATTCAAAAGACACTGCTAATTGTAAGGCGCCGACGATTACCGTTTGCAACCTCTCTACTGGCAAGGTTGAAACTATTGACGAAGCTAGCTTTAACTCGACAAAATACTCGAGAGACACTGCTAACTGTAAAAGCACAAATGCTAAAGTTGCAGCTTGTGATCTCAAGACAGGCTCAGTGGTTATGGTCGATAAAAGTAAAATCGACGGCGTGAACTACAGTAAAGATACTAGCAATTGTGCGGCTGCTGGCGGAAACGATAATAGTGGCGGCAGCTCAGGCGATTCTGGCGGTAGCAATAATGGCGGCAATAATAGTAATAATCCTGGTGGTAACACTACGTCGCCATAGCTGATTATGATAGCTCATCTTTCTGGTGTGATCGCTGAAAAGTTTGGCGCGGGCAGCGTCGTGATTGACGTTCACGGTGTTGGCTACGAAGTTAATGTGGCGGCTGGCGACTTTGAGGCGGTTAGTTTGGGCCAGGATGCCAAATTTTACACTTACCACCATGTGCGCGAGCAAGCAGAAGAATTGTTTGGCTTCTCGAGCTTAGCGGCAAAAAAGCTGTTTGAAATGCTGATCACTGTGCAGGGTGTCGGTCCGAAGGCAGCGCTAGCCATCCTCAGCCTAGGCGATGCGGAGCAAGTGCGCAATGCCGTCGCCAACAGCGACGCTGGATTTGTGCAAAAAGCTGCCGGCGTTGGCAAAAAAACTGCCGAGCGCGTGGTGGTTGATCTCAGCGACAAGGTCGGCTTGCCGACGCATTATGGTCGAGCAAACGAGCCCATCCAAACCGAGCTGAACACGTCAGACGAAGCATTGGAAGCGTTGATGGCGCTAGGCTACACCTTGGCGGACGCCACCAAGGCGCTGGAAAATGTTGACACTAATCTGCCGACGGCGCAGCGGGTGACGATGGCGTTGAAAAGCTGATAGACAATGAAGGTATTCGTAAACATTTTGCTTGTGCGATATAATTAGATAGTCATGGAAGATACAAAATTCTCTCTTAATCAAACGCCGATTAGTACGATTTTGGCTTGGGTGGAAAGCGGTGCTATTGCCATTCCAGAGATTCAGCGGCCGTTTGTATGGACGAGCACTCAGGTGCGAGATTTGATGGATTCGCTATATCAAGGCTATCCAGTCGGCTATATCATTACTTGGCAAAATCCAGACGTAAAACTCAAAGACGGCTCAACTTCGCAGGGCAAGCGAATTTTGATTGACGGCCAGCAGCGAATTACGGCATTGAGAGCAGCAATCAGCGGCTTGAATGTTGTTGATAAAAAATACAAGAAGCGCCGGATTGCTATATCGTTTAATCCTCTAACCGAGGAGTTTCGCACACGTACTAGCTCGACTGAACGAGGCAAGGAATGGATTAGTGATATTGCCGAGGTGATGGTCAACGGTTATGATACGCTGACGTTTGTCGACGAATATGTTGCCAGAAACCCAGGAACAACCCGCCAAGAGATTAACTCGCGACTGAATCGCCTTATCCAGATCAAAAATAAACAAATTGGCGAAATTCAGCTTAGTCCGTCGCTGGATATAAATATAGTCAATGAAATATTTGTGCGGATTAATGCTAGCGGCGTCAATCTCAGCAATGCCGATTTTGCCATGAGCAAGATTGCTGTGTACGAAAAGGACCCGGGCGATGAAATGGGTATGAGGTTGCGCAAATTTATTGATTATTTTGCGCATCTATCGGCTGCTCCGGATCAATTCAAAGACATAGCGCAGAATGATACTGAATTCGCTAAAACAGATTATTTTGCAAAGATTGCTTGGCTCAAAAATGAGACAGACGATTTGTATGATCCAACATACAATGACATTATCCGAGTTGTTGGATTGACACAGTTTGCTCGAGGCAAGCTTGGCGATGTGGTGTCGCTACTTTCGGGGCGTAATTTTGAAACGCGGCAAGACGAAAAAGAGATTGCCGACCTGTCATTCCAAAAACTAGAAAAAGGTCTGTACCAATTTACCAATGAAAACAAATTCAAACAATTTGTGCAGAATATTTTGCGCGGCAGCGGCTATGATGAACCAAATATGCTGATTGCGCGCAATGCGGTTAATTATGCGTACGCGATGTATTTGCGGCTGTTAGACATCGGCGAAAACCATGCTGACGCCAATTCGCTGGTGCGGCGGTTGTTAGCAATTTCGCTGATGACGGGTCGGCATTCTGGCAGTTTTGAAACGCAATTTGAACAAGATATCAAACGAATCCAATCTGCTGGTGATATGGCAAAATTTATTGCAACGCTTGAAGAGCAAGAATTATCAGATGTTTTTTGGAATTCAACTCTGGTGGACGAATTCGATAAGCCGACGACCAATAATCCGTTTTGGCACATGTTTATCGCGGCGCAGAATAAACTGTTGAAGCAGAGTTTTTTATCAAAGAACAACATTGCGCGCGATTTAGCAACCGACGATATTCATCATATTTTTCCGAAGAATTATTTAGTTAAACACGGGTATGATAAATCAAAATATAATCGGATTGCTAATTTTGTGCATCTTCGTAATGATATAAATATCTCAGTTAGCGATTTAGCGCCGCGCGAATATTTAGGCGATATACTATCCGGAGGGAATAATCACCATAGCGATATCGTTAACGAAGCCGAGATGATAAACAACTTTGAAGACAACGCTATCCCAAAAATATTATTGCAAGCCGAGGTCGATGATTATGATGAATTCTTGCGGCAGCGGCAAGTGCTAATGGCAGAGATGGTAAGAGAGTACTACAAGACTTTGTGACGGCACTGAGCTACGTCTTGGAGATTGTCAGAAAATAGAAGAGTGGATGCTAATCTACCGACAGCGCAGAGGGCAACTGAGGCGCTGAAAACATAGGCTATATAATTGTAATTATACAACCTAGGTTGCAGCAGTACGTCTGTATATTGACTAAATATAAAAAATAAGTTATAATAAATAAGTTGTGAATATAGATACATCAGCTAAAACTCCCGGATGGTCTTCGTTGGAAAATTATGACGCTCCCGGCGGTTCGGTGATGACGTCTTCCGAAGTGTCCCATTCAAACAAATTGGAGCAGTATGTCTCACATAAGCATCTTGTAACATTATTTTATGACAAAGAACGAGCAGATTCTCTTGCTGCTTTTTCAGTTGATCTACTGGCCAAATACCCCGACTATCCATACCACCAGGCAGCTCATGGTGTGGATGTGATGCGTTCACTCCGGTTACTATTGACAGATATTATTCCAGCTGACAGTTTAAGTTTATATCAAAAGGACTTGCTGTTGGAGGCAGCTGCAGCACACGATGCTGGACTTGCGGTTGGTCCACCTCCATATGGATATCCCACTAAAGAACATTATGCTGTCTCATTCCTTGGCGAGCAATATGAACCTAATTCAGCTGAGTATGAGTTCATGGAAAGGGCAATTCTCGGGACGATCATTGGTCCAAAAGAGAGGGTTTGTCGTGATAGTATTGAGGCTAAATTGTTGCATCATGCTGATCTTGGCTATATCTGGGGAGCGAACAATCAGGACTTTTTGAATTACGCTACGAGATTTAGGGTCGAAGGATGTAGTAATATGTCATGGCAGGAGTTTCAGGAATTAGAGTCTCTGTTCTTGTCTAATTATCAGGATTATCTGGAAAATGACATGAGGGCATGTGGTGTTGCGGAGGAAGTGATTAAGTGGATGTTGAGTCGAGTTGAAGACAATAAAAAGTTCATTACTAGCGGGGAGTTGGGCGAACCTAGCCAAGAAGTGTTTAATAATTGGCCAACTGCTTGTGCTGATCGGTTGTCAATTCCTGGGAATGTTGGCAAAATTGCCCCTGTTGGTAATAGTGTATCTTTCTGAATGGTATAATTAGTTCATGGCAATTGAACGAATAGTCGATACCAGTTCACATGACGACGACGCTGAGGAGCAGCGGATTGAGGTGAGTCTGCGTCCGCAGAGTTTTGGTGAATACATTGGGCAGGAGCGATTGAAGAAGAACTTGAAATTGGCGATTGCTGCCGCCAAACAGCGCAGCGAGCCGCTTGATCATGTGCTGCTGTACGGCCCGCCAGGACTAGGCAAGACGACCATGGCAACAGTGATCGCAAATGAGATGGGCACGAATTTACGCATCACCAGCGGCCCAGCCATTGAAAAGGCGGGTGATTTGGCATCAATCTTGACGAATTTGGCGGACGGCGACATCTTGTTTATCGATGAAATTCATCGGCTCGGTCGGGCGGTGGAAGAGATTTTATATTCGGCGATGGAAGATTTCA
>CAUSEX010000020.1:0-17376 GCA_963531145.1 uncultured Candidatus Saccharibacteria bacterium | reverse complement strand
TATGATGTTATTTCAGCGTTCATCAAGTCACTGCGCGGCAGCGATGCGGTGGCTGCGGCGTATTATTTAGCGCGCATGATCGACGCCGGCGAAGACCCGAAGTTCATTGCTCGGCGGATGGTGGTCTTTGCGTCAGAAGACATTGGGTTGGCGGGTAACGGCGCGCTGAGTTTGGCGGTCGCCACGTTTGAGGCGGTGGAGCGCGTTGGCTTGCCTGAGGCCAAATATAATTTATTTCACTGCGCTATCGCCCTGGCGCGCAGCCAGAAATCGCGCGAAATTACTGATTTGATGAATGAGGCTTTCGCTCTGGCGCACAAATATCCGAACTCGCCGGTGCCGCTACATCTTCGAAATGCCGCCACCAAATTAATGAAAGATTTGGGCTATGGCAAAGATTACAAATGGCAAGCTGGCTTCCAGCACGAAAAAGGATTCTTACCGGAAGAAGTCAGGGAAGAATCTTCTAGCCGCTGATAGACTTTTTATTGGATCTTCGCCATAAAATCCACACAAAAACAAACGACAAAGTTTGCGCTAAGAATATTCGCGCAATTTGCAAGCTATCATTTCCTTGGTTTGAGACGACGTGCACAATATTAATTATCGCATTATTGAAAAAGTGATCTGCTGCGCCAAGCCACAAACTTCCTGTAATTTTATATAGCCAGCTCATTTTTAATCCAAACATGAAAGCGAACAAAACATAGCCAACGCTAAAAATTGCTGTCTGAACCAGCGAAAACTCGCCGTCAAGGAACGATCGAATCGGCATTGCTATATGCCAAAGTCCGAACAGCAGGGCGCTTATGAAAATCGTTGCCGCAAATTTATATTTTTGGCGCAGTAATTTCTCGAACAAGCCGCGAAACAGGCCTTCTTCCATCCAGACATTGAATATATTAAACATAATAATTGACCCAATTCCCACGCCGACGAATTGCTCGGTGCTAGCGAGCGAAAAACCGCCAGCCTTCATTAAAATGTTAGGTTTAGCGCTGGAAAAATACAGAAATCCGAATTCGATCAGCAGCGTAACTGTATAAAAGCAAAGCCCCAAGACAAGTCCCAGGCCGATATTTTTAGCCAATTTTTACTTGTAAAGCCAATGTCGCGCCAACGAGCGTGCAAATATTTCAGGCAAACGAAAATTATTACTATACCGAAAATTTTATGCACTATATTCTCACTGAGTGCTGATTGATCGGTACGCAAAGCTAAAAATTCCCACATTCGCACAGCGAAACATGTAAAATACAGTAATAGACAAAGTGACAACGGATTTTTAGTGCGCTCTGTGAACATAGGTTTATTCTAGCACGTTAGGAATTTTACTGAAAAGCGAATGAAAATATCGCCTTTGTCGCAATAGTATGGTACATTAAACGTATGAGCAGCAAGAGCGCAAAGAAATCCAAGCAGCGCAGATCTAATCAGCAGCAAGATAGCGCTCAGGCAAGCCAACGCGAGCAAATCCAGCCGCCGCAAAGTGTTACTCAACCAGTTCCAGGCGGACAAATTCAACCGCCGCAGGTAGAGCAAGTCCAGCAGCCAATGCCGCAAATTGAACAGGCGCAAGCGCAACCCGAACAGCAGAATCAACCGACGGCAGTCACTTCGCCACAAGCTTACCAGAACCAGACTCAATATCAATACGTTTATGTCAACTATTCAAGAAAAAGCAACGTTATCGGATTGTCGATTGTTTACGCGATCAGTTTATTCTTGACGATAGGCCTTCCGATTGGTTTATTCAGCATGAATGGTTCGATGAAAGACTTTTCGAGCGAAGCAAACTATTATTTGATTCAAGTAGTGAAAATAGTCATGCCGATTGTTCTGGCACTGTCGGTGATATCGTCTATAATTTTGTGGATAGCTTACTTGGCGAGTAAAAACAAACTAGTAGCCAAAATTGCAGCTGCCTGTACGCTTTCTATATCAGTAATTTTCTTTGTTGTTTTTTGGATTTATTTAAACTTCTATTCTGTGGTAGGCTTTGGTGATGCGGCGTTCTTTTTGCCTATACCTTTCGGCGTGATGATATTAGGAATTGCTTGGTGTGTTAACGTTTTTAAATACCAGAATGAAAAGCCAGCGTATTATGCGAATACTTCTCTAAACGGCCAATATGTAGTTTCGCCACAATATTCTCAGCCACCGCAGTACCAATATTCGTTGCAGCAACAACCAGCTCAATACTCACAACAACCAGCTCAATATCCGTCGCAGCAGCCAGATCAGTATCCCCAGCAGTAAGGCCAAACGCCTTATCCGCCTGTATCGCAGCAATATCCGCAAAATAATGTCCAGTATCCATACGATTATAATAAAAAGTAAAGGAGAATAATACAAATGGCACGACAATCATCACAACAACCGCAACCGAGCATTCAGCAGCCAGGCGCTGCCGATCCGCAGTACGGGCCAGCGCCAGCTGAGCAGAATGCCCCTTATGAACAGCAGCCGGTCAACCAGCAGTATTTCGCGCAGCCGCAAGCGGCGCCAGTCCAGTATGTTGTTATGGCGCAGTCGCTCAAAGGTGTCAAGGGCTGGCTCGCATTCTTCATGGTGTGTCTAGCGATTGATGGCGTTTGTTCGGTTGGTTTGTTTTTTACCTCGTTGTTAAATCTCGGCGATCCGTCGGCTGTCGTTTCGGTGATATTCATGCCGATTATTGCTGTACTGACTACTGTCGCGGTGGTGCTCATTAATCTGCAAAAGAAGCTTGGCAGGTGGCTGGCGGTTGCGGCGCTCGTAGTTTCGTTCTTCTATTCAGCAAGTTCTGCGGTAGTTGATAGCGTGGTCAAAAGACCTCCGAACACTGACTCAATTATTAGTATGACTAGCACTATCATTGCTAGCGGGATTTCTATGGGATTGCTTTGTTTATACTTCTTTGTTTCTAGGCGCGTGAAAGAGACTCTGGTTAACTAAAATACCAAAAGTCAAAAGTTTCTCTATACGAATAGGCCGCTCCTTTTCTAGAGCGGCCCGGTATTTCTATTCAATTGATAGCCGGTGTTCGCTGCATCCGATTAATACACCTTCGTATGGGCGTAGCTCTACCGAGCCGTCATCAGCAACCTCGGGGTAGTCAGTTGGGTTTGTGGCGCATAAGATACTACCGGTATGAGGTAAAGTAACACGGTGTTTGGTATCGCCAAAATTTAATGCGACAAAGACATGCTGTTCTCGGCCAATCCATCGCGCGTAAGCAAATATGTCATTGTCTGTATCGCTGAGCGGCTCGTATTCGCCAGTGCGCAAGATTTCGTAGCGGCTGCGCAAGGTTAATAAGCGGCGGTACAGTGCCAAAAATGAGTCCGGCTCGTTCTGCTCTGATTCTACATTGACGTTCTGGCAAGCAGGATTTACTGGCAGCCATGGTTTAGCGGTACTGAATCCAGCATTTTGGCCAGCCGTCCATTGCATCGGCGTGCGTTCTGGGTCGCGCCCGACAGATTCGTCGTTGCCGTGACTAAAGACTGACTTATCTTGAATCTCTTCAAAGCGAACTGGCCCATTGCTCATGCCAATCTCGTCGCCGTAATATATTACTGGCAGCCCTGGCAGCGTCAGTTGCATCAACGCAATCAAGCGAGCTTGTTTTTCGCCGCCAAAACGCGTAATAATTCGTGATTGGTCGTGATTACTAAAGCAGTAGACTGGCGTATGCACGTCGGGGTTTATCATACCTTGGAATTCATTGACTATTGTACTCATCGATTCGGCATTAAATTTGGCGTGTAATCCTTCAAAATTGAAAGGCATTGATACTTTTGGATTGACGCCGTAAAAACCCAAATATTGTTCGCTAGTGCTATAATTACCATCCGGATAATCTTCGAAAATCATGATGCGATCCGGATACGAGGCGACTATATCCGTTAGCTCCCGCAAATATGGGAAAAGATTATCCCAGAAGCGGCTATATTTGTGCTGCAAATCGTCGAATTTCGTGGGTGGTTTTTTACCGCGATAGCGCTCGGCAACTGGGTCGTCGCGCAGTTCCGGATCTTTGCTGATCCAGCGCACTGCGTCTGCGCGAAAACCATCAACGCCCAAATCAAGCCAAAAGCGCAGTACTTTTTTCATCTCGAAGCGTACCGCCGGATTGTCCCAATTTAGATCCGGCTGCTCTTTCAAAAACGTGTGCAGATAATATTGCTGGCGCCCCTCATGCCATTGCCAAGCGCTGCCGCCGAAAGTACTTAGCCAATTGTTCGGTTCTGAGCCGTCAGGTTTAGCATCGCGCCAAACGTAAAAATCGCTCTTGTCGTTGTCTTTGGAGTTTTGCGATTCTAAGAACCACGGATGCTGGTTGCTAGTATGATTAGGTACGAAGTCAACCATTACCTTAATATCGCGAGCGTGCGCTTTCTCGACCAACTCTTTGAAATCATCAAGCGAGCCGAAAATCGGATCAATATCACAGTAGTCCGCCACATCGTAGCCCATATCGGCTTGCGGCGACGGATAAAACGGCGAAAACCAAATTGCGTCAATGCCGAGCGACTTATCACCGCCCTTAATATAATCAAGTTTAGCAATCACGCCGCGCAAATCGCCGACGCCATCGCCGTTAGAATCCATAAACGATCGCGGATAGATTTGATAAAATCCGTTAACGTCGCGCCATTTTTTTGTCATAGTAACCCCCTCTTAATTATGTAATTAAACTAAAATTCTACTTTTTGTTGGCGCGCTTGCGCTCATTAGCATCGAGGTAGCGTTTGCGCAGACGCAAAGATTTTGGCGTCACTTCCAGCAGCTCGTCGTCCTCAATGAAATCAATACATTGCTCCAGGCTAAACTGCGTAAATGGCGTCAGCTGCACCGTACCATCGGATGATTTGGAGCGCATGTTGGTCAGGTGCTTGGCTTTACAAACATTGATTTCGATGTCTTCTTGGCGGTTGTAAATACCGACAATCATCCCGGCGTAGACTTCCGTGCCCGGTCCGACCAAGAGTTCGCCGCGCGCCTCAGCCGCCTGCAGCGCATACGGCGTGGTGATACCAGCTTCAAAGGCGATGAGCACGCCGCCGCGGGTCTTTGGTAATTTGCCGCCCAGCGGTTGATAGCCATGCGGCAGGGAATTCATGATTACCGTGCCTTTGGTGGCGGTCAATAGTACGTTGCGCAGGCCAATCAACGCCCTCGTCGGCAGCACATAGGTCATGCGGGTAGCGCCGCTGGCGGTGGTTTCTTGCGACTTCATTTCAGCGTGGCGCGCACCTAACTCCTGGCTGATCGCACCGATGAATTCGCTGCTAATTTCGATTTGTAATTCTTCAATCGGCTCTTTTTCGACGCCGTCCTCGGTGATGGTGACCACTTGCGGGCGGCCAACTTCGAACTCAAAGCCTTCGCGCCGCATGGTCTCGATCAAGACGCTGAGGTGTAGTTCGCCGCGGCCAGACACCGTAAAGCCGATGCCGTTTTCTTCGACGCGCAATGCCACGTTGGTTTCTAGTTCCCGTCGCAGCCGGTCGCCAATTTGCCGCGAGGTGGTAAACTCGCCCTCGCGCCCTTTCATCGGGCTGGTGTTTGGGCCGAGGTACATGCTCAGTGTCGGCGCTTCAATGGCAATCGCTGGCAAGGCTTCCGGCTGTTCTTTGTAAGCAATCGTATCGCCGATGTGTGCTTCACTCACGCCAACCAGTGCCACGATATCGCCAGCAAACGCTTCGTCAAGCTCTTCGCGGTTCAGTCCGCGGTAACCAAAAACTTTCTCAATTCGCGCCGAGTCTGACACTTCGCCGTGCTTCATCAAACTAACTGCCAGACCGCGCTTAACCGACCCGCGAGCGATCCGCCCAATCGCATATTTGCCTTGAAATGTGTCGTACTGCAGGCTGGTCACCAGCATCTGGAAACCGCCATCAGCCGTGACGCTCGGCGCAGGGATGTCATTGATAATCGCCTCAAAAATCGGCGTGAGATCAGCGTCTTCGCCCGGGTCAGCAGGGATCTCCCGCCACGCTTTGCCGTCGCGCCCAATCGCGTAATAAATCGGATATTGCAGTTGGCTATCATCGGTCGCTAGCTCCAAAAACAGATCGCTTAGCTCGTCTTCGACTTCGGCGATTCGCCGCGCCGGCTTATCAATCTTATTGATCACCACCACCGGTTTCAGCCCCAGCTCCAGCGCCTTACTCAGCACAAACTTAGTCTGCGGCATCGGCCCTTCTTGTGCATCAACGATGAGCAAGACGCCGTCCGCCATCTGCAGCGTCCGCTCGACTTCGCCTGAAAAGTCGGCGTGTCCCGGCGTGTCGATGATGTTGATTTTATAATCACCGTAAAAAATCGAGGTTTGTTTGGCGGTGATGGTGATACCGCGTTCGTGCTCCTGATCGCCCGAATCCATGATCAATTCTTGGCTCATCTCGGCCTGGTTGTCGCGAAATGTGCGCGACTGTTTGAGCAACCCATCAACCATGGTCGTCTTGCCGTGATCGACGTGGGCAATAATGGCAATATTTCGAATCTTGCTAGCGTCCTTCATAAAAATATGGTCTGATGTTAACGCAGACCTTCCTTTGGTGATTAATTGTAGCACAGATGAGCGGGGATGGGAAGTACGCTACTGCGGTGAAGCTTGCTCGTCAAGCTTTAGCTGCACGAAAACGGCTAGCCCTGACAAAACCACCAGCATCCAGCCAGCGATGAAAACGCTTTGGTTTGACAAAACTCCAAAAACGAATGTTAGCGGTATGAGGACAATTCGCCCCACGGCGTTTATCACTGAGCCGGAACCTGTGCGGTACTGCGACGGCAACTGGTGTTGTATCTGTGCAGTAAAATGGAATAACAGCGCCCCCGAGACTACCGCTATTAGAACCTGCGCGGCGATAGTTATCCATAAATTACTACCCACCGAAAGTGCGAGCGATGCCAAGCCTAGTAAAATCGACAGAACTATATTTATTCGCCTTGAGCTGAGATATTTAACCAACGAGCCGCCCAGTCCACCCAAGCCTTCTATGAACGAACCAGCGATGCCAAATACTATCGCCGGAGCCGACAGCGCAATATACCATAGCTGATAAGCCTCGCGATTCATCTTTTGGATACAAAAGACTATCATAATCGCAGCCATTAACCAGAGCAGTTTTTTACTTTTGAAAACGCATTTGAATGTATTTTTAGTATGTTTGATAAGTTTTTCATCAGCCACCTCGCGGCTAATTTTTGCATCCTTATAAATTAGATGGCAAACCATGGATATGGCAATTGGAATGATTGTTAAATTAAATGCCAGCAGCAGCGAGTGTTCGCCAATCCAACCGCCTAAAAAGTTACTGATAATCAACGCTATCCCGCCTAAAGTCTCGTATAGTCCTAGCGCTCGATTAAAGTTCCTGGCGTGCCCTTGCTCCTCGAGCAGCGTATCGTAAATCATAGCGGCGCCAGTCCCGCTCGAAAAAGCATCGTGGAGACCCCAAATCGTCACAGCGGCAGCATAAATAAAGATATTATTGCTAGCGCCAGCCATCAGACTACCAACTCCTAAGAATAGCCCAGCCAGCACCATTGAACCCTTGCGGCTCCAGCGATCCGCGATAATTCCTGATGGAATTTCGGTCAGAATAGACGATATCAGCAGAACAATCGCGATCAAACTAATTCCAAAATTGTCAATGCCTATACTTCTTATGAATAATTTCTCAATTGAATACCAAAGTACAAAGCTTAAGAAGAACTTGCCAACATACAGCGGAAGCAGCCTCTTCATGACAGCTTTCTTCATATTCTAATTATAATGCGTGACAGCGTTATTTTGAAGGTCTATGACAATAATTTGAATTGGTGCGGGTAGAGGGAGTCGAACCCTCGTCTCATGCTTGGGAAGCATACATAATAGCCGTTATACGATACCCGCGCTGACTATATTATACACTATGCTTTGGCTATTTTCGCAGGCCGCTACCTCCAGATTGACATAACCTGTTTCCTTGCTACAATCAAAGTATGAAAAAACAAAAACTTGTAATTATCCTAGTTATTTTAATACTAGCGGGGGTAGGAATAGGCTTATATATTGCTGTGCGTGCTGCGTCGAAAGATGCAGGTAGTGCTAATCAGCAGCAAAAGACAACTACCAATTCTAATTCTGGCTCTGATAATTCCGATTCTAGCAATAACTCTAACGGCAGTAAATTTAGTACAAGCTCTAATTCTAAACAAACTACGCCGAATCAGCAAGAGAAGAAGCCTGAAAAACCGCAGCCAAACCAAAAAGAGCAGAGAATTGACCCTGTGCGCCCGAAGCACAATCCAGTCCCGCAACCACCGGCGAGCCCAGCCGCGCCGCCGAAAAACAACCAACGGCCAGCTCCGCAGCCTCAGCAGCCTCAGCAGCCCGGTAATTCTCAGCAGCCTGCGCCGAATCCGCAGCCAAATCCAACCCCAAATCCGCAGCCGCAACCAGCAGACCAGGATAAAAAGTATGACATAGGTCCGCCAGATGCTTTGGAGATTCTTGAATTGATTAATTATGCTCGTAGTAAGGAAAATCTGAAGCCGTTAAAAATGTACGAGCCGCTTAACCGAACAGCGCAGTGGATGGCGAATGATATGAAAGAGAATAATTATTTTAGCCACTACAAACCTGGTACGTCTGAGCCGCACGGGCTGCTTAAAGCGATGGCTGTTTGCTACGCGCCGGCCGAGAACCTGGTGCAAACTTCGCCGCCAGATTTGCATACTAGCCGCGCAGCCTTTAACGCCTGGATGCAGTCGCCGCCGCACAGGCGATCCATCATGTCGAACACCTACACGCTAACCGGATTTGGCATCGCCGGCAATAAGATTGTGGAGCATTTTTGTTGAGGTGTACTTAAATTGTTCTAATTTCAAATCTATAAATAAATTTATTTAATTCTTTTGAGATATTTATTTTTTGTATATTCACCTTGTGGCGCATGAAAAGTGATATAATTAATAACAGGAGCGCGGGCATGAAAGATATAAATACTTATGATAATTGGCAACGCGAACGCCAAAAGGTAGTTAATCTCAGTCTCGATCCTGAGAATATACGTCTTGAAATCGACAACCAAGCTCAAGACGCTATTATCGCTGATCTTTTCGTAAATGAAAAGGCCTTTGATATCCTAAAGAGCATCGCACAATATGGTTGGTTGCCCGATGAAACACCCGTTGTCGTAAAGGAGGGTCACAAGTATCTCGTTATCGAGGGTAATCGTCGAGTTGCATCGCTTAAAGCCATTGCAAATCCAAAGATCCTTCCACGCGAATACCAAAACAAGGTTAGCAAGTTAGTTGAAGGCCTATCGCCAATTGTTGAAATTGAGGTACTTGTTGCACCCAACAGAGAGTCAACGGATAGATATTTAGCGAGTAAGCACACGGTTAATACTCGACGACCTTGGTCGGCACTTAGACGAGCATATTTTTATTACGCGCAGAAAGAAAAGGGTGACACTATTGAATCGCTCATAGAGAAATATCCAAACACCGATATACCAAAGTATATACGGATGTATGAGATGCATCGCGTTGCGTTGTCACTTGATAATATATCTGTTGCTACACTTAAAAAAGTTGAGAATAAGCGCGAATTTGATATCTCAACCCTTGAGCGCCTATATAATTATAAGTTTGCACAAGAGCAGCTCGGTATTAAATTTAACCCTACTACTGGCGAGGTGACGATACCAAAAAGCAAGGAGTTCAAAGACGCCTACGCTCGTATTATTGACGATGTTGTTAGTAAGTTTATTACATCTCGTAAGCGAATTGACACCGAAGAGAATGCCAAAGACTACTTAAAAGATATCTCTAAAGATAAAGTCCCTGCTAAAGAAACAATCGAAGCTGCGAAGCTCAAGCCACGCTCAACAAAATCTACAAAGAAAGATAAGCTATTCCCCAAAACTCTTGTATCGACAATTGAAAACTCCCCTGGTATAGACCGGCGGCTTGAAGAGCTACAACGAATCAACTATTCAGACCTTAAATATGCGTCTATGGACTCATTGCGTAGTTTCCTAGAAACGACCCTCAAGCGGTATCTCGGCAAAATCGGACAATCTCCTAGTACTAATGGAAGGTTTACCTTTCTTGAACAGGCACTCAAAAAGCTTAAAAGTGTAGAGGAAAATGGTGGCAGCGCTGAAATTGTCCAAAATGTCGAACTTCTATTGCAAGATAAGTTACTTATGGATGCTGTAAATCATAACCCTAGTTTTATACCAGATGAAGACAAGATTAAAGATTTGGCTGACCGTATGATAAGATTATTAGAGTATATATTCGAACAATACGAAAAATACAAAAATGATCAAGACAAAAACACATAGAAAATGCCTTTTTACGCCATTGCGCTATCCCGGGGGTAAAACATCTCTTTTTAATTTCTTTGATATCGTCATAAAAGAGCACGGGTGGCAAGATGTCACGTATGTTGAGCCATACGCAGGAGGTGCGGGTGCAGCTATATCGCTGCTTTTGTTGGAAAAAGTGAATCATATTGTTATCAACGACTATGATTCTGCTATATATTCGTTCTGGCTTGCTATAAAGGAATATAACGCAGAGTTTATCGAGCGAATAGTAAACACTCCCATAACTATCGAGGAATGGGAGCGGCAGAAAAAAATCTATAAGACGGCTGATACGTCCGACAGGTTGTCGCTCGGTTTTGCGACGTTTTTCCTCAACAGGACTAACCGCTCTGGTATCTTGAACGCTGGGCCGATTGGCGGCAAGCAGCAGCTCGGTGAATGGAAAGTTGACGCGCGGTACAACAAGCAAAATCTCATCGAAAAAATCAAACTCATAGGACTTTACAGCGATAGAATTACTGTACTAAACGAGGACGGCGCAGACGTCATCGAGCGATACGCAAAAGACCCAAAGAGTTTCTTCTATGTTGACCCTCCATATTTTGTGAAGGGCGCAGATCTTTACCTAAATGCTTTTAAGCTGGAAGACCACCAAAGACTTGCCGATTCCCTGAATAGGCATAATAAGGCAAAGTGGCTGTTAAGTTACGATAATGAAAAAAGGATTCTCGATCTTTATCCAGACAGGAATCACAGAGCCTTCGACCTTAAATACTCCGCCCATCACAATTCAAAGGTCGGTTCAGAGTTGATGATTTTTTCAGACGCTATCGACATGAGCATAATCGACGAAGCGTAGGACGACGAATGTACTACTGGTGTTTTGAGTTGAGGGCGCGTAGCGCGGCGGCTCTGCCACCTTGGCGAAGTCCCAACGCCTCTACTGCCATGACAGTAGAGGCGTTGGGACTTCGCCAAGGCGGCAGAGGCGGCAGACGCCGCGCTACGCGCCCTCGTTCTGAAAGCTTAACCTACACCCTGTAAGTTTATCGACAGCCAAAGTACATAAAGCACGGCTATATCCAGTGTGGATATGCCAGACATAGCGTAGGTTAACCAAAAAGCATGTGCTCGGTGCGCAAACTCCGTAAATCTGATAGAATAGGATTAAAACAAATACGCAAAGAGAAGCAAGGATATAACAGAATGGGTACTATAACTGTAAACGTCAATCCAAAGACACTTATATGGGCTCGTGAAGAGCTTGGATTTCACTTGGATGATGTCGCTAGTAAAATTAAAAAAGATATAGATACCATTCAAGATTGGGAGGCGCACGGCAAGAATTTGCGTTATACCGATTTGGTAAAGCTCAGTAAGCTCTATAAGCGGCAAGTTCCTGTATTTTTTCTGAACAATACGCCAGCAAAAACAGCTAAACCAAAGGATTTTCGCAACCTCAGCGTTAAAAGCAGAGGCCTTAGCCCTGATGCAATGTTGGCAATCCGTAGGACTAAAAGATACCTTGACCTGTATCGTGAGCACACACCAGCCAATCAGCTAACAGAGCAGTATAAATGGGTGCAGAAGATAAAGGATTACCGGCACAACGGGCTTGAGCAAGCACTTCGTGATTTGCTTGACGTACCTATTAGTGAGCAAAAGAAAGCCAAAAATAAGACGCTCAAGTTTTGGCGCAATCGCATAGAGGAAAGATTGGGCGTATTTGTGTTTCAATTCCCCGTAGATAGCCATGAATTTGACGGTTTTAGCTATATTGCAGACGGCGTGCCTTTCGGCATTACACTAAATAGTAGAGTTGCCGAGAAGCGCAAGATATTCACAATCTTTCACGAGATAGGACATATCATTGAGGGTACTGCTGGCATCTGTATTACAAGCACCAGTCAGCAGACACGGCAAATCGAAGCGCGATGTAATAAATTTGCTGCTACTTTCTTAATGCCAAGAGAAGAAGTCGCTGCTCCTAGCAGCTTTGAAGAGCTACAGCAGCATGCAGATGAGCTAGGTGTTAGCAAAGAAGCGTATTTGATACGAGCGTACGATCTTAAGCTAGTGAAAGATGGTGATTTTAATAAGTATATGACCACAATCCAAAAGATGAACAAAAAGATTGCCGAAGAACAAAGACGGAAAAACAAAGACAAAGACGGTTTTGTTCCTCGTGATGTTGTCAGTAAGAGTTACAGGGGTGATAAGTTTTTTGATTTCGTATTAGAGGCGTATGACGCTAACCGCATAAGTCCTGCGGTTGTCCGTGATGTTTTAGATCTTAAATTGGTGGGGTTAGGTAGGTTTGATAGGTAATGACCCTCGCCAGCAAGGAAAAGATCTACATCTTTGACGCAAATGTGTTTATCAATTTGCATAGAATTGATATGCATTCAATTCGCCTGCCCACTGAAGTATGGACAAAACTTGATGAGCTAATGACTAGCGGTAAAATTATATCGCACCGCACAGTTTATGATGAAGTGGTAAGCGGATCGAAAAAACCAGACAAAGTATCGGCATGGCTTCAGCCGCGCTCTTCCTACTTTGAGCGCTCAACCGCTCGACAGATAGAGATAATGGCCGACGTTATCAACAGGTTTCCAAAGCTCATTGATGTTAATATCGAAAGAGATCAGGCTGATCCATGGCTCGTTGCTTTAGCTGCCGAAAAAATCGAACAAGACTCAAGTCATGAATACGTTGTTGTTACACAAGAGAGTCAAGCAAGCACTGTAAAATTGCCCGCCGCATGCAAAGCCTTTAATGTCCACTCAATTTCATTGGCGAACTTCTTTGAAGAGAACGGCATTACCTTTGGCGTTAGTTTTAATTAAGAACAGACGCTTGACGAGTTAGATAAACAGCTTGCATGTATAGATTGATCGAGTCGGCTATCTTATCTGTAACAGTCATATTTTGTGCTCGAAGATATGGCTCAAGTATCGCAAGCGTCGCACCCGTCGGAAACAGCACGGGTAATATCTGACTCACAATTCGCTCATCATCAAAGAGTTTGCGGAATATGCGGAGTGGCAGGTCTTTTATTTCTTCGGCAGATTCTTCGGGGTTGCTGTCAAAATTGACGTTTGGTAGGTCTGGTATGTCATGTCGCCATTTTTGCAAGTTTTCCATGATATCAAACCAGACATGAGGTAAGCCAAGCTGGTTAAACATATCTTGTCCGTATGATACCGACAGCTGCACACCCCACGATTCTTGCAACTTTACTAGCTCTGGTTGGTAAAAGTTTCTGTTCTTTATGAGGCTTGGGTCGATGAAATAGAAAAATCCCCACGTTACCTTGTCGCCGTAAATATCGACAAGTGCCTCAAGTTTCTTTTCAAAGTTACTAATCTGACCACGTTTTTTGGTTGAATCATGGTCGTCGCGCACTTTTTGCTCAATGAATAGCACTTTATCGTCTTTCATGAGCAGTTGGTCGATATCAAGCGCGTCACTCTCTTTCGACGTAATCTTTTGCGGTAACGGCTGCCAGCCTTCGTTAACAAAATACTGCTTAATTGCCACTTCAAATGCATCGCCAAAACGGATTTCATTTGATTGCAACAAGTTTTGTAGTAGTTTTGCCTCTGGCTTAGTCGGGCGGAATAATCCAACATATCTATCGGGGTATTCGGCAACTTTTTTGAGCAAATCAGGTTTTGACTTTGCAAAGATTTTTTCATCAAAAATTTTCTTGAATTTTTCGTAATCAAGCATGGTTTTTCTCCAAATATTTCTGTCGAATCTCATCAATCAACACATCATTGACATACCAAAATGTCCAGCCATTACATGATGGCTGATTTTGCAGGGCTGCGCCAACCTTGTGAATAGAACCCTCTACATCGCCGCTTTTTAGCGAGCCATTTACAGTAACAGTCGCCGAGTATTTACCGTCTTTACTTGTGAGTATTACGCCAGTCTCGATAAGTCCAATATCAACCAGCAAGCCAAAGGCGACGCGCGGTGCTTTTGCCTCTAACTTGCTTGATACCAATGCTTCATCAAGCAATGTTGTTTTGTCAAGTCGTTGCTTCGCAACTTTAATATAAGTATCGTCACGCTCAATACCGATATATTGCCGTCCTAGTTCTTTTGCGGCAACTGCGGTTGTGCCGCTGCCGAGGAATGGATCAAGCACAATATCCCCAGGCTTTGATGTCGCATTAATAATTCGACGGAGTAAAGCAAGTGGCTTTTGCGTCGAGTGTGCTTTTTCGCCATTGATTTTTACTCGCTCTTGTCCGCTACATATAGGAATAAGCCAATCACTACGCATCTGCTTGTCTTCATTGTGCGCTTTCATGGTTTTATAGTTAAAAGTTGGCTTTGATTTTTCAGATTTACCAGCCCAGATAAGTGTTTCGTGCGAGTTGTTAAAGCGCGTGCCTTTGAAATTCGGCATGGGGTTTGTTTTAACCCAAAGAATATCGTTGAGAATCCAGTAATCGAGGTCTTGGACGATTTTTCCAACACGGAAAATATTGTGGTAGCTGCCGATAACCCAAATCGTGCCATTGTCTTTGAGTACACGGCGACATTCTGTAAGCCATTTGGCTGTAAAATCGTCATAAACTGCGAAACTATCATATTTATCCCAATCGTCATTGACCGCAGATACTTTTGTGTTATTTGGCCGCCACAGGTCACCTTTGAGTTGTAGGTTGTAGGGAGGGTCGGCAAAAATTAGATCGACAGATTTATCTGGAAAAGATTTTAATATTTCAATACAATCGCCTTGAATAACGACATTTGTTTCTAGTGATTTCTTGCTCATGGACGCCTTTGAGTTAGTTTATTTAGCGAGCATTGTCCGTAACAAAAAAACGGACACCTACTCTAGGCGTCCAACCAACAATTGGGATTCAAACCAAATGCTTTTTCGAGCAAGTGCCCGTTTTTCTGGTTTGAATACCAAAAGTATTAGGTAATCCCTAAAATGTTATATTGTTGGTTGGACTTTTTCATTATATCACTTTTTTCGTGTGCTCACGGAGTGAATACACGAAAAATACACCCAGCCGCCAAAGCGACACGTCCCCACCCAGAAAACACCCTTTTCAACTAAAAAATAAAAAGATCGGCGGGGAAATTTCAAAAAGATAATTCAAAGGGTTTTTCTGGTAGGGCGAGCGGGCGCTTGCACCCGCCAGGCGCTCAGGGCCAAGCCTGCATGGCTCAGTTTTTACGTTCGAAATAGGTTCGAGCTTTGGCATACATTGGCACCAAAATGGAACTTTCCGAGATTTTGTCGCCCTGTCGGGCGGCTTTTTCTAGACTTTGGCGGAGCCAAAGCCAGATGTTCTCTTGGGGGGAATGAAGAAATTGCCGCGCTCAGAAAGCGCGGATTTTTGTTTTGCTGTCGGCATAGCCGACACGCTCTGCGTCAACAATTCGTGGTATAATAGTAAGTGCAACACAATTCAACGGAAAAGCCTTTATTTATTGGCTCAAATGGCCGCCTTGGAACAGTTTGGTTTTTCCGAATTGTGTTGCACCAGGGCGGCCTTTTGAGTGCAAGAAAGGTGGTGTCATGAAATATTTTATCTACGTTCGTAAATCGACGGATGTCGAGGACAAGCAAGTATTGTCTGTCGAAGCGCAGATAGTCGAACTAAAAGAATACGCCGTAAAGTACGAACTAGAGATAGCGGATATTTTCATCGAAAAACGCACCGCCAAAAAGCCAGGGCGACCAATCCTCAACAAAATGCTTAGCCGCATTTCTTCTGGCGAAGCTAGTGGCATTTTGTCGTGGTTGCCCGACAGATTGTCACGCAACTCAATCGACAGCGGGCAAATTATTTATATGCTCGATGAAAATATATTGCTTGATCTAAAGTTTCCGCATTTTTGGTTCGAAAACACACCGCAAGGCAAATATATGCTGGCAAATGAGTTTAATTCATCCAAGCAATATGTAGATAATTTGTCCGTCAATACCAAGCGAGGCCTGCGCCAAAAAGTCCGCCGCGGCGAAATGCCAGGCGTTGCGCCGATCGGTTACTATAACGACATGCGAACGAAAACCGCGAAGGTAGATACTAAAATTGCGCCATTCATCAAACAAGCGTTTGAGCTATACGCTCGTGGCGATAAGCGTCTCGATGAAGTCGCGGACTTTTTGTACCAGAATGGTATACATACCAAGTCGCGAAAGCTACTCGGCAAGCAGACAACTGGCAAAAAGCCATTTCATAAAAATCGCATAAAACGAATGCTGACAAATCCGTTTTATTACGGACATTTTCGTTACTTGGGCGAAGTTTACGAAGGCAAACATACGCCCATCATTTCGAAACGACTTTTTGACAATGTGCAAAATGCGCTAGAGCGGCGAGGTAGACCGCAAAAAGCGGTCAAAGAGCCGTGGCCGTTTTGCGGCTTGATTCATTGCTCGTGTGGCATGATGTTTACCAATGAGCGACAGGTCAAGCGACAGAAAAACGGCAACGTGCATGTTTATGACTACTATCGCTGTACTCGCAAGAACAAAACCGTCGCCTGCAAAGAGCCGCACATCCGAGCGAAGGAGTTAGACAAACAGTTGTCTAACTTGTTGCTCGATTTTGCTATACCCGCCAAGTGGGCAGACAAACTGTACGAGCTAATCCAACAAGACGAACAGCAAGACAAGATATTGTTTAATACCAGCATTAGCAAGGCGCAAGAACAAATCATACAGTTGTCTAGCAAATTGCAACGCCTGCTTGATAGCTATCTTGACGGCGACGTAGAGCGTGAATTGTACCAAACCAAGCGTGAGGATATTCTGAGCGAAAAGAAGCGTTTGCAAGAGCAAATCGAGCAATCTTCACTTGGCGTTTTGACGTGGGTCGAACCGATGAAAAAGTGGATAGAAACGAGCGTTTCTATCTGTAAAATCGCAAGAGGTGACGATTTACTTGCCAAAAAGTCGCTGTGCCTCGAAATCTTCGGGTCGAACCTAAAAATACAAAACAAAAATGTCGTCGCAAGCGACGACCAATTTCTTCATTCCCCCCAAGAGAACATCTGGCTTTGGCTCCGCCAAAGTCTA
>CAUSEX010000019.1:0-18453 GCA_963531145.1 uncultured Candidatus Saccharibacteria bacterium | reverse complement strand
AAATATCAGCCTCTTCGATGGCGGCGAGGGTGCGCAAGACGCTGAACTTCTCGATGCCGATCTCTTGCTTGCCTTGGCGGCGGATACCAGCGGTGTCGAGCAGTTCAATCGCTTGCCCGTGGTATTGCAGGCGGACGCGGTTGACGTCGCGGGTGGTGCCGGCGCGGCTGGCAACGATGGCTTGCTGCTTGCCAGCCAGTGTATTAAACAGGCTAGATTTACCGACATTTGGCCGGCCGATAAGGGCGATTTTGAGAGTCTCGCTGGGCTCGGTTTGCTTTTTAGCGGGAATGTGCTGGCAAATTTCGCTAAGGATGTCGGTGATACCAGAGTTGTGCTCGGCAGAGGTGCGAATGATTGATTTGATGCCGAGGCGCAAAAATTCGCTGTCGGGCAGGCTGCCTTTTAAGTCAACTTTGTTAGTAATGAGAATGACGGGTTTGCGGCTTTTTAGGGCGGTTTTGGCGACGCGGCGGTCTTCGTCGCTGGGGTATTTGGTACTGTCGACGACCACGAGAATGACGTCGGCGGCTTCGGCGGCTTCGGTGATTTGGTCTTGGATGCTGGCTTCGAATTCGTCCTCGGCGGGCTTGAGGCCGGCGGTGTCAACTAGCCAAAATTCACGGCCTTGATAGGACGCTTTGCCGATGACGTTGTCGCGAGTAGTGCCGGCTTCGCGGGCAACAATGGCTTGCTGCGAACGCATGATGCGGTTGAATAGCGAACTTTTACCAGCATTGGCGCGACCGATAATAGCGACGGTAGGAAGTTTGGTTGCCATAATTAACTTAATTATAACAGAGGTGAGTTGATTTGGCGAGCGTTAGCGGTATAGCAGAATTTATAATAAGCCGATTGAAGTGGCGTTATGCAGTGTCGATAGTAATACTGCCGTCAAGAATAGTCCACCCGCTACTAGAAATATCCATTTGGCGAAAGACTTCCACGACGCGGAGGACTCATCATTATTTTTATGTTTTGAACGCCGCAAATTTCGCCAGCCAACGAAACAGGCTGCGATAATTATTATCTCAAGACCAAGGGCGCAGACATCAATGCCGTATTCAGCGTGCGGTCCAAACGAGATTGTTCTCGGTGTGCTGGCTACAGAGTAAAAACTACTATTCTCGTCAAAACATAATGTGCGCTTGTGCAGCGGGTTGAACAACCAAGATATTGAGTCGTTGGCGTGGTTGGTCAGTTGGTAATGAGGAGTTGGGTCGGGATTTGGCATACACATAGTATTTATTATAATCCAAGATAGGTATAGTAAGACAACTTAATTTGTTAACTAGCAGAAATGCTTTGCCACTTCCCTCGTTCCATGTTGCCAAGCGAATAATTGCCGAATTGTACGCGGTGCAGCCGCACGACGGTGTAACCGAGCGCGGCAAAGGTGCGGCGGATTTGGCGGTTACGGCCTTCGCTCATGACGACTTGCCAGTTGAGACGGTTATCGTCGAGACGCTCTAGGGTCAGCTGGCTGCGGCCGTCCTCGAGGTTGATGCCAAGATCACTAATCATCTGTTGATGTAGCGGCTCAAGCGGCTGGTCGAGGCGGACTTTGTAAATTTTAGTCTTGCGAAAACTCGGGTGGGTCATGCGGTGAGCAAAATCGCCGTCGTTGGTCAGCAGAATCAAGCCAGAGCTATCCTTGTCAAGGCGGCCGACTGGCTTGAGGTGATATAAATCGCGCGGCAATAATGAATAAATTGTCGGCGCATTACCCTGCTGGCGCCGCGAGCAAACGTAACCAACTGGTTTGTTGAGAGCGATGTAGACTTTTTTGATAGTATGAGAGCTGATGTCGCGGCCCGCGACTTTGACAGTGTCAGTTGGCGATAGACGAGTGCCAAGCGTCGCTAGCTCGCCGTTAATAGTGACGGTATCTGTCGAGATTAGATCGTCAGCTTCGCGCCGCGAGATACCGAGTTGGAGTGCTAAGAATTTATTGAGGCGAATCGTTTCGGTGCCACTAGCTGATTTTTGGCTTACCATAAGACGATTATTTTGGTTGGCTTGAGGAAATTGCGGTTTCTTCAAACTTTAACCCGGCTTCATCGGAAGAGGCTGGTGCTGCTGATGGTGCAGCTGGCTCTGGTGCGCTAGTGTTTGGTTCTGGTATAGCTGGTGCAGCTGGCGGTGTGGCATTAAGCGCAGGCTGCGCGGAAGGATTATTCAAAGCACCCCCTGCTGATGCGGCCATGTTACTGATTGGCGTAGCAACTGCGGCTGGGCCTGGCATTATGTGAGGTATAGTCGACGCTGGTGCAGTAGGAGTGATTGCTGGTTCTGGCTGTGCTGGTTGAGGGGCGGTTGGAGTTGTCGTTGCAGTAGTGCTGGCAGACGGTGAAGCCGGCGCTACTGATGGCGCTGGGTTTGTTGCTATATAGGCTGGCTCGGGTGCAGCTGACGCTGGAGTTGGCGCGGCCGCAGGGGTTGCTGCTGGCGCGGCCTGAGGGAATACATTCGTAGGATTTGCCTGTGGCGCCGGGATAGTGTTAAGGTTTTGATAAGTAGCTAGCTCCTCGCTCATGCGAGCAGTGTAATCAATTGGTTCTTGATCGGTTGGGGTGATTGGCTGGATCACTCGGCCTGACGAACCTGGCCGGTTAGTTGAAAACGGCGCGATTGGTTGCGGCAAAGTGCTAGTTCTCGGTGCAGTTGCTGCGCTAGCTGGCGGCGGCAAAGTAGCTGCGGGTGCAGCTTGGCTGAGCACTGGATTAACCGGAGTAGTAACTGGGATATTAGTGACGGCGGCAGGCGCGCTAGCTGCTGGAGTTTCGCGCGGTGCGGCAACTAGCGGATTTGGCTGCTGTGCCGATGGAACCGCGGGAATAGCTGCTGGTTCTGGCTGTGCTGGTTGAGGGGCGGTTGGAGTTGCCGCTGCGGTAGTGCTGGCAGGCATCGTTGTAACGGTGGCTGTCGCCGTATCGGTCGGCGCTGGGTTAGCTGGTGTTGGAGCGGTCGAGCTGGCTGCTGGATTAGAGCTAGAAGCTGGGCCCCCTGGAGCTTCGGGGTTTGGATTTAGTTCATTCGCTTTAATGTTATCGCTTTCAGCTTTTTCTGGAGAATTGTTAGCTGGCACTGGCTCCGTTGCTCTAGCGCTAGGACCAGGTTCAATAGTAGCTCGTTTTGGCTCGTTGACAAGAGGCGCTGGCGTGTCGGCTGGTACTGAGGCGTCGCCGAGAACTTCGTGAACGGTGCGAACGACATCCTCGATGCCGACTTGCGATTTGACTAGGTAGCGGTCGGCGCCGAGCGCCATGCCGCGTTGGCGCTGCTCATCGCTTGACAGAGCAGTCATCATAATGACGTGAATACCGCGTGTCTCGGTGGTGCTGCGTAGAATATCCAGCATGTCGAAGCCGCTGATATTCGGCATCATAACGTCGCTAATTATTAGGTCGGGTACTTCTTTGATGGCAAGCGCCAAGGCTTGTTCGCCGTCGCTGGCAGATAATATGTCGTAGCCCTCGGCGCGCAGCCGTACGCTATAAATCTCGCTGAGGCTTTTGTCGTCTTCTACTAGTAATATTTTTGTCATCTTACCCCTATTTTAACGGTTATGGTTTAAAAATGCTATACCCTATAGTTTTAATTTCGCCGCGGCGGGACGTTTAATCTGATTTCGTTGCGTAATTGTTCGGCGTATTTGTCGGGTGCGGCCTCAATATCGCTAAGCGGCGTGTTGGTAAATTGCTTGGTTGTATCGGCGGTGTTTTGGGTTAAGTTGTTCGAGCTGGGTGCTGGCGGCGGCGAATAGTTGAGCAAGCTAGTATCGGTGAAGGTCTGAGTCGGAGCTGCTGGTGTTGGTGTGTCGAGCGGCGTTTGCTCAAACTCGGCAGCCGCTGGCGCAACCGCTAGAATTTCTGGCGCATTGCTAGCTAGCATGTCTTCAGCTGATAACTTGTCAATGCTGGTGTTATTTTCGGTTTCGCCGTTGTCATTTAGAAAAGTGGCAGCAACATGGTCGACTCGCGGAATAGCCAAGAAAAATGTACTGCCATGCTGGTACTCACTTTCAACCCACAATCGTCCGCCGATAGTTTCGGCTAGCCGCCGGCACAAGTATAAGCCCAGCCCAGTACCGCCTATCTGGCGGGTGTCGCTGTTATCGACGCGGTAGAACTTCTGGAAGAGATGGCCAACGTCCTCTGGCGGGATGCCGATGCCAGTGTCGGCGACACTTATCGTCACCTGGTCGTTGTTGCTAGTTACGTCAACGGTGATACTGCCCGACGGCGTGTACTTGATAGCATTTTCAATCAGGTTTTGAACGATTTCGCGGAGGTGGTCGTTATCAACATTAGCATATAAAATCGGGTTGATTCGGCGGTTCTGGACCTCCTTGCTAGAAACATCGCTAGTCGATGGTACGAAATTGACACTTAAGCCTTTTTCTTCGGCCTTCGGCGTTAACCCGTCGGCGATATCTTTGATGAAGTCGATGACATTAACGATTTTTGGATTGTTGCTGAGGCGGTGATCATCGGCTTTGCTAATATCGAGCAAGTCTTGAAAAAGCCGGCCCAAGTGCTCGGCTGATTGATGCGCTTTGGTAATATAACCGCGAGCGCGCGTATCGATGGTGGCGGTCTGCGGGTTAAGCGCTAGGCCGAGGTAACCCTCAATGCTAGCAACTGGTGTACGCATCTCGTGGCTGGCGGTGCTGATGAACTCGGCGCGCTGGCGCTCGTCGCTGCGCTCGGCGGTGATATCGCGAAAGACGATCACTGCGCCGTCGTTATGCTTGTTACTGATTGGCTTAACTGAAATGCTAGCCATAAAATTTTTGTCAGATTGGGTCTTGATTTTGAAGTCGTCAGTCTTGAGCGGGTTATTGGTGTTGAGGACGCGAGCAATAATATCGCCGTTATCGTTATCTTTGATAGTGTTATTGTCCTGGTCCATCAGCCTGATGACTGATTTGTACGACAAGCCGATGGCGTCTTGATTACCCCAGCCAACTAGCTGCTGGGCTGCTGGATTGATCAAGGTGATGATACCCTTCGCATCGACGGCTACTACCCCGTCGCCGATAGCGCTGATAACAATGTCTGAAGCTTGAGGGCCAGCCACGGTAGCTAAACTCTCGCAGATTGGTTCACTAGCGCCAACAGATTGGTATCGGCGCAGCCACAGTAAACTTGCAGCTAGTAAGGGTGTAAATAGCATCATAGCCAATGCTGCTAATGATCCCAAGGGTGTCTGCTCAATAATAAAACGCTCCGCCACCGCGGCTGCAGCGGCGATGACAGCTGTCAAGAGACCATAAGTTCCAAGTAATGGTCCGACAGCGACGATTAATGCAAATAGCGCCAAATGTGGCACCCCTTGATTGCTAGAGGCAAAAACTAGCAGCCAGCCCGTTGCAGTCAACAAGATATAATTAATTAGCAGCGATTGGTAAAAGTTTCGCTTAACAGCAAAATATGATACCAAAGTAATTACGAAAGCAATCGCGGCTAACGAGCCCGGTAGTATAGACACATACAAAGGGTCTTCTGGAGATTTTCCACCGCCAATAGACCAAGCAAACAATCCAGCTACAACAGCGAGGATGAGCATAATTGCTTCGCTGGCGCGGTGATGCCAAAACCGATCAATATAGTTAGACGTGATGCCCCCTAATTTAGAGTTGCTTATGATTAGTATATATCGACAAGCCGTTTTGCTGCAACCCTCTGGTACGTTCTTTAAGATAGCTTTAAGGTAATTTGCTATAATAAGCTGCAGATATGAAGCAGATTTTCAAAACTACCCTACTTATGGCAATTCTGACAGGGCTATTCATGATGGTTGGCTATGTGTTTGGCGGCCAGCAAGGTATGCTGATAGCATTAGGATTAGCGGCGGTGTCTAACTTTTTCATGTATTTTTTTAGTTCGTCGCTAGTAATTAAGATGCAAGGCGCTCAGCCGCTGGGCAATCGTTACCCGCAGGTCGAGCGTATCGTCCGCGAATTAACAGCCCAAGCGAATTTGCCGATGCCAAAGCTTTATTACATCGAGACGCCGGTTCCTAATGCCTTCGCGACAGGCCGCTCGCCGCAGCATGCTGCCGTAGCGGTGACGACTGGTATCATGGACATTCTGAATGAGGATGAACTGCGGGCGGTTTTGGCGCACGAATTAGGCCATGTCAAACACCGCGATATGCTAATCTCGACTATCGCCGCGACGCTGGCGGGTGCGATTAGTTATCTGGCGCAGCTAGCCTTTCTATTCGGCGGATCGTCGGACGACGATGACGGCGGTAATATCTTTGCGATGATTGCCTCGTTAATTTTGGCGCCGATTGCTGCGATGTTAATCCAGATGGCAGTATCGCGCAGCCGCGAGTATGCGGCCGATCAGTATAGTCACAGTATTCTCGGCACTGGCGATGATTTAGCGTCGGCGCTGATGAAGCTAGAAAACTGGAAAGCTAGTGTACCGCCGATTGCACCATCGCCAAGCCAAGAAGCTTCAGCTCATCTAATGTTTTCGAATATGTTTTCGCTGGGCGGCTTGCAAGCTCTCTTCTCGACTCACCCGTCGACCGAGGCGCGAATTGCTCGCTTGAAAGAATTAGACAAGTAGGCGTTGATGGCGGCCAAGCATAAGTTCCGCGACCAAATCCTGCACAAGATGCTGCATGTTCCCTATCGATTGCGCGTCCGTTATAAACGTTTGCGGCGGCCATTCGCGGTAACTTATGTCTTTATCCACGGTCTGGCGGATACTGGTGAGTTGTGGCAACCTTTTATCGAGAATGTACCAGCTAATTGCAACTATATCGTAGTTGATTTGTTGGGCCACGGCGATTCTTATCTGACGCAAACACGGCGGATGTATAGTGCCCGCGAACAAGCCCGCCACCTGCTGGCTACCTGCTTGACGAATGGCTTGAGCGGTCCGGTAGTGCTGGTCGGACATTCGTTTGGCTCGCTGGTGGCGATTGAGTTCGCTAGTATGTATAAGGGTATTGTTAAGTGCTGCATCTTGGTGGCGCCACCGATTTACCGTGATAGCTCTCAGACGGGCGCGGCGCGATTACGCCAGGACAATCTACTACGTGAAATCTATCGCCAAGCGTTAAAAACACCCAAGGCGGTAGTGGCTGGCTACGATTTATACTCTAAGTTGGGGCTGGCTGGCTTCTCAGAAACGCAGCTGACCCAGGATAATTTTAGCGCCTTTCGCGATACGCTGTTAGCTGGCATTATCAGCCAAAACGCTAGCCGCAAATTGGCCGAAACACGCATCGACACCGATATTATATATGGCAAACTAGACCCGTTTATCGTCGAAAAGAATCTAAAGCACATTGCCGAAAAGAATCAGCGAGTTACACTGCATTCGCTAACTACTGCCACCCACGCCATCCGCCAGCGAACGCGCAAAGTTATCGTTAGCTGTATGAAAAAGGCTATCAAACCAGAATCTGCTGTGAAATAGCCTATTCACATTGTTACAATAAGCAGCCTACTGCAGAAAGTAAAGTGGTATTAATTATTGTTGTAAGTATGCCGAAATCTTCGCTTTGGCAGCATCAACCGATTCATTGGACGGAATCATCACGTAAAGCGGCGTACCGCTGTAGCTGTAAGTTGGCTCCATGGCGCCTGCGCCGTCGACGTTAGTCGATTCGACTTTCCATGGATGAATATCGTCAAGCTGTTTGCGGATGATCGCCTTGATCGACTGTTCGGATAAATCCGTCTCGATGGAGTTGCGGATAGTATCGACAATCTGCGGTAATTTCACGGCGTTTTCGGTACGCGACAACTTGGCGATAATCGCCTCGATAACGTGCTGTTGGTTGCGCCCGCGCTGGCGATCGCCTTCCTGGAAGCTGTAACGTTCACGCGAAAACTCCAAAGCTTGCTTGCTATCCAATGTGTTATATCCTTGATGGTAGGACTTAAAATCATAATCCGAATAAGCTTCAATTGGACCAATAGCGTCGATCAGAGTTACCAGAGAAGTAAAATTGATGCGGATATAGTGCTGAATATTAATACTATACAAATCCTCTAATGTCTTCACCGACATATCAACGCCGTACACCCCGGCATGCGTCAGCTTATCGCGCAAGCCCGTCGTACCGTGCAGTTGCACATAATAATCGCGCGGCGTATTTACCAGCAGAATCGAATGTTTGGCTGGATTAACCACCATCAATATATTGACGTCGCTACGCGATACGGTAGATATTTTGCCAGCCGTATCAATGCCGCTGATGTAAAGAACATATGGCTTATCAACATTAATCGCCGAAGACTGCTTCGCAGCCTCCCCTTCCACGCGAATAGTCTGCAACACTACCAAATTATCGTGGAAAGTTTTATCAGCTTCTTCGATAATTGGCATATTAGCCTTACGAATAGTTGCCAGCTGCAGATCGCCTGACTCGAGTTTATTCTTAAGTTCAGCCAAACTATCCAGCGCTTGTTGATTGGCAGAAGTTTCATCCTTGACTGCCTTAGTCACTTTATTATAAAGCGGATCAGCAGAAAGCATCCCGACCGATTGAGCATTACTGAGCGACGTATTACGATCCTTATAGGCAGCAATCACATATTCAACATACGACGACTTCCTGCTTTGCACTGAAGATGTCAAATTATCAAAAGCTCGCGCCGTACTGATAACGTAAATATTCACAGCAGTAATCGCCAAAGCCACTACGCCAAGCGCCACCAGCACGCCAGCATGCATACTGCCAAAGCGTTTCCGGCTGATCAAGCCCCAAATTATACCGGCAGTTACCGCTCCGTAAATCGGCAGCCCAATCCACAAATAACGCTCAGGCACAATCCCCGCCTGCAAAACACTAACCACCAGCGCTATGAACGATAACAACAAAATACCAGCGACCATTCTTCGCAAGCCAACGCTTAGTTTAGTAGTTTTAGTAACTTCAGACACCATATCTTATATATTATACTCTATTTTTTACTTTTTTGCAATATTCTTACAAAAATACTTATTATAAATACTCCAACTATTGCGGCGCAGCTATCTATCATAATATCGCGAATCTCGCCGCTTCTACCACTAACAAACAACTGGTGGAACTCATCGCTGACAGCGTAAAGCGCGCAAACAATGATTGACAGCATAGCTGGGCGGTTAAATTTGAACTTGCTTAAATCCACTCGCCATAAAGCATTAAACGCCAAAATACCTAGCACGAAATAAGCAAAAATATGCGCTCCTTTGCGAACCAAAAAAGTTAGTAGCTGCTGATCAATACTCGGTGCAATGTAGTGCAGCTGTTCGACAAACACGCCGCTCTGCCCACTAGAAACCGAAGCTGGCTGGTGCGAAAGCATGAAAATGACTACCATCCAAAGTAGCGGAAGAAGCAGGTGGATTTTAGATAATTTCTTAGTCTGCGCCATTCTCAGAATCCCATTCCTGTATTAGCTTATCGGCTTGTTTTTGCTTTAATCCGCGCGTCTTTTTTAATATAGTATCTTTGGCTATTTTAAGCGTATTCTTATTAATAAACACGACGCCCGCCCCGATTAGTACCACATTGGCTGCGGTAGCATAGGCAGAATTTGCGTAATACAAGCCTATACATATTATATACAACACGGTAATTTCTATGATAGCTTTTGGCTCGTAAGTTATTTTAATAGACTTTTTAACGTCAAAATGGCGAAAAATTGCCATACCGAGATAAGCAGCAATTAACGCTATAGCTGGTCCGTATAATCCAATCAACGGCGTCAAAATCACAGAAAGCACGATACTGATAGCCGCCGCCACGACTGAAGTATTTAGCACCTGGCGAGTTTCTTTCTTAGCAATATAAATTGCGCTGTAAATGCCGACTATAGAATTAAACAACGACCCTACGATAAGCAGCGGCACATATAGCCGCGCCTCGCTATACTTTGCATTTATTAAAATGTTGAAAAACACTGACACCCCGACGATTAAAATAGCGCCAAAACTGCCGAAGACGCGCAAACTCATATTGGCAACTTTGGAAAAGAACGCGTCGCGATCTGCTGATTTTATGTGAACCGACGCCGACTCTGTCCAAGACAGCCCGAAAAAACTATAAATAGCGGTAAAAATTTGCGGAAATTTATAAGCAACAGCATAAATACCATTAGCAGTCACGCCTAGCATCGCGGCGATGATCATACGGTCGGCAGCATTGACAATCCACCACGACACGCCATTCGGAATTAACGGTAGCGAATACTGTAACAGTTCGCGCTTTTTATCGGCGTTTATTAGTTTAATATTGATGTATTTTTGTATTTTTAATGAATATGTCAGATATAACGCGGATAGCATATTGCTAATTACCGTCGCTAAAAGCATACCAGTTGCACCCATTTTACATACAGTGATAAACAATATATTTAGCAAGATTGCTGAAACTCCAGCGATAACACTGCCAATGGCATATTTGACATTATCGCCAAACCCGCGGGTAACCTGCAAACAATAGTTTGAGCCAATTGACGCCAACACTGAACAGAGCGCCAACCAGGCGTAAGGTATCACGACAAACTGCATTACGACTACATAGACCAATGAAGCCGTCAGCGTACTATAAACCACCATTTGCAACGAATTGGTAATGACCGAAGCTTGCCGCTCTTTAACTCCTCGCCCATCGATCAAGAATCGGAAAACTGCCATCTCCAGCGACAACATAATAATTGGAGCTGTTAATGAAACTATGACTGTTATCAGATCAACTATGCCGAACTCGCCCGCTGCCAGATAAGCAGTGTACAGCGGCAATAATAAAAAGCTAATAAATTGCGTCGATATCTTGCCGAGCGCTATAATAATGGTGTTTTTTATTAGAGACGAGGTTTTGGACATTTTATTTTTTCACAAGTACCTTATCTAATTCGCTAAATTGCTTCTCAGCCAGTATTTTAAGCTTTGATATATCAACTACCTGTATATCATCAAAGTCAAGCTCATTGATATTAAAAGTATCAATAGTCCTGATATCGACAATCGGACCAGGATATTTCATGTCAGAAAGTATATTTATCGTTTTATCGCTGTAGGCTATTGGCAAAATTTTCTTGCCAAATACCATGCCTAATATATTGGCATGAAATCGCGATCCAGTTATAGTTTTGGCGCTTGCCAGAACTTGCAGCGCTTCGCTTATATTACCCCTATATCGATATATTTCAACTCTGTCCTTTATATCTTCCGGCAGTAGCGACATAATTGTAGCACAAGCATTCTCATCGCCTTCTTTCTCGCAGAATGACATTAGCGTAACAGACGATTCATCATCTGCTAACAATTTTTTAATGATTTTAGCAATTGTTTCATTATATTTTTTAGAGGTTTCGCTATCAAACTTTCTTGTTGCATCAATCACAGATATTACATGATTATTGCTCTCAGTGTCGCATTTATATTTAGAGACATCTAAAGTAAATACGATATCTGTCGCAAGTCTAATATTGTCCAAATCCTTTACTAGTTCATAGGAATAACTATCGCGCAAGCACACATCTTCTGCTCTGCTAAAAATCGAACGTACAATTTCGATAAATTCAGGCGAACTGTACGGCCCAATATTGGATCCTAAAATATAGTATGGTTTGCCTAAGCTATCATAAAATTGCTTCTCTCGCCTCCAGGCGTCCAAATTATTGTTTTCAATAAATAATGAGCCTCCTATGTATACTAGTAGGTCACCTTTGTTTAGTCCAAAAGGTATATGATACTTAGAAGTAAGAATATATTTGACTTTTCCTATCAACAAGCGGATATAGTTGTCTCGAAATAATATATTCTTATTTTCTTTTATATACCGTTTTTCCTTGCATCCTAGATAAAATTTATTTTTATATCTATCTAAAATAATTTTTATAAAGATATCGTCGCCTAGGTTAGCCGCCCCATAATATCGTAAATTTACAGTTTTCATGCTTATAACTTATACTTTCTTGCGCATTCTTAACTTTGATAAAGATATAGCCAATTTAATATTTATTATACTTAACACAGCTAGAAGCCTGAACTTTTTAGGCGCTTCCTTATTTGCGATCACACTAAATCTATATTTATTAAATTCATCACAAGCTATATTATATTGCTCGCGGTACTTCCTTTGCTCTCCGCCTATTGACGATAATACAAAGAAAGCTTCTGCAAAATGACGAAATTTAGCAGCATTTATCATTCTATTGTTTCCCGTTTTCAGGGCGTGAGACACTATCTCCCTTGTCGCTATAAATCCATCCATCCTTCTCTCGGTGAAGGGTTTCGTCATTGCGCTACCTGGAGCTATTCTATAATAATAAAGATTACTGTTAATAAATACTTCATTATCTATTTTTTGCAATATTTTATATATGTAGTCTAAATCTTCGGCTATAGTTATTTTTGGATTAAATTTTATGGATTTAGCTATTTTAGAGGGTATAAGTTTTGCGCAAGGACCATTGTCCATGTTATTCATATATAACATGTCAATACTAGCTTCTGTCTTGTTAAAGCGGAAGACCTTCTCGCCACTGACGCCAAAATTGTTATAGTGCCTTGTCACTGCACAGGACACAAGAGTGCAGCCACTATTGATCGATATTTTGTCCATCATGCATGTCACCATATTGGTGTCTACCATATCGTCTCCATCGACAAACATTATATACTCTCCAGTAGCTACCTCTAAGCCCTTATTTCTGGCGGCTGAGACACCTAGATTCTTTTGATGGACAACTCTTACCCTGTCGTCTTGATTTGCATATGAATCGCAAATACTACCGCTATCATCAGAAGATCCGTCATTTATTAATATCACTTCTATATCGTTGTGTGTTTGTCCAAGCACTGATTCTAGGCATGGTTTTATATATTCTTGAATATTATATATAGGTATAATTATTGACACTGTATTTTTCATGGCGCGCTTTCTAATGTATAAGTAGTTCGTTTATTAATAGTGATTTTGATAGACCGTTATAGTGATAATCAAGAATACCATTCATTTGCAGGGGGGCACTAAGTACCATTAATATTATAACAGCAGACCATAGAGCATATGCGACAGTTTTTCTTTTTACAGAGTCTTCTATTTTAGCTATCTCTGACAGCATTGGTATAATTGTTATACAGAATAGTATTTTTCCTATTGTAAAATATCTAGATGCCAAGTAGTAGTTTTGTATATTTACTAATCCGATAACAAAAACTGTTAAATTTAAGTGAAAAATAGTCGATAGTTTATTTTCATCTTTTCCGTATTTTCTAAATAATATCAACAGTGCAGTAGCTATTATAGAAATACCTATGCTAAGAAAATAAACCATACCAATAGGAGTGTATGGTTGCGTATATACATCTGCTCTATCACTAAACGTGGACAAAAAAGGTACGCTAGACAAATTTTTTGCTAACGATTGCATGAGGAGTACGGATGTAGCTGACAATACCACTAAGGTATACCATAGCCAAGGTATGTTTTTGAATACAAATAACAACGCGCGTAATATGACTACTAGCGCCATTGAACTATGTAACAAAGTTGATATTATATATAAAACTATACCAACAAAAGGTCTTTTATGAACACTATCTTGATATAGAGCTAGGATGAATACTGCTACAGCTATACCATATCTAATACCCAAGAATGTTGTAGCTATAGCGAATATCACGAGAAAAGATATTACTACAAACTTCTCGGTTGTATTATTGACGCTCTCCCTTTTTGCATAATCTGAAATTATCCACAGGTATATTGGATAACATATAATAGGTGCTATGAATACTATGTGTTTTGGACTGAAAATTAGCGACACCAGATACATGATTGTGTAAGATAGTGGGTCACTATTATTCCATATATCTTTAATCGTTACACTAAATGAATGGCTAAGGAACTCTTCCATAGTAGATATATATCTATACAAATCTTTCGTTATATCTGGTTCTACATGGTACAAAAAATAACCTACAAAAAGAGCTAGCACTAAGCCAAAATAGGGTTTATATTTTTTATCACATAAAACCCCCCACAAGGTTATCGGCAAAGACAATAATGGCGATACTGCAAATGTTATAAAAGAAAGCACTACTAAGGTCATGAACGTTCTCTTAATTTTTTATTATAAAGATATTTTCTAAAATTACTTGGAGCAACAGATATGACAGAGCGAATTACAATGTTGTAAAGCATAGTGGGTAGATTAACGTATTTTAATTTGAGAGCTTTTCTTTGGAAGTTTATGATACACGATACATACCCTATTCCGCCTCTTCTATCCGTCATTGACTGTCCAGCCCTGACATTAACTAGCAACTCTTGTATGTTGTGAAACTGTCCACCTTGCTTTAACATGCGAATCCATAAATAGTAATCCTCAAAATATGGACAATGCAAATATCCGCCAGCTTTTAATACAGCATCTTTTTTATAAACAACAGACATATGGTTGAATGGATTTCTATTTTTTGCATATTTTAATATATCAGCCGTGTCTTTTGGCACTTTACGCACCGAAAGCTTGGTCGACATGTCTTCATTGTACTCTTGGATGTTAGAGCCAATTATAGCTAAATTTCTGTGTTTAGATATGTAGGCAATTTGTTTTTCAAAACGCTCAGGAACTGATATATCGTCAGTATCCATTCTTGCTACAATGTTGTATTTGCAGGCTTTGAGACCATTATTAAGAGCCACACCAAGACCAGAGTTCTTTTTTAAGGTCACAATTGTAAAGCAAGGATTTTTCTTGACACAAAGATCAATTACTGCATCCAACTCCTTAGTGAGAGGCCCGTCTTTAACTATGACTATTTGCGACGGCGGCAAGGTTTGGTTAACTACACTGTCAATAGCTTGTTGCAAGTAGGCAGGTTTCTCTTGCTTATAAACAGACATTAACACTGAAAACTTCATCGCACGATATCCTCATATATAGTAAAATACTTATCCATCATTTTTACATTCGTAAAATTATTATTAAATAGGTCAGATGATGCTTTATTTCTTGCAGTCAGTGAACACATAGCTTTTGATAGGTCAGCATTACATACCAGTGCGCCTATATTTTTACCGTTTGCTACCTCAAAAACCTCTCTATGCGACGGAATATCTGAAAGTAAAAGCAATAAGTTAGAACGTAAAGCCTCTAGTATTGATATAGAAAAACCTTCGGAACGAGACAGTGATATATAAACATCGGATTGTGCTAAGTATGGCTGGACATTCGACTGAAATCCTAGTAATAGTATATGACTAGAGTCGCCAACTAGCTTCATACATTCTTCTTTAAGTATTCCATCGCCAAGTATCAGTAAATAGTCTGCTGGCTTTTTGCAGACCTTAAAGTCTTTTATTAGCTTTACTATATTTTTTCTGGCACTTAACTTTCCAGTATATATAAACACTCTAGATCGTTTTGGTATATTGAGTTTTTTGCGTACATCAATATCACCCTTACCCACACCTATCGCAATACCGTTATGTACGTATGAAGCTTTTGATACAAAATGTTCCAATTTTTTTGCCGCGTATTTTGAGCAGCAAACGACTTTTCGAAAGCGTTGTAGGTATAAGATATGCAATATAACATAAATTAATCCTTTTATTCTGCCGAAAGTAAATACATAGTCTTCAAACATATCATTATGGATGGTAGTTACCGCTTTCTTACCGTATCCCGATCGAATGGTAGCAATATCAGACAATATTCCGTGCGAGTGCACAATATCAGGCTTAACTTCTTTTAAGATTTTTCTCAATCTTTTAGCTCCAGTCATAGGTATCTTTGACTTAGCTGTGTGTAGATTTATGTTTTTTACACCTAATTTTTCGAGTTTTTCCATTTCTTCGTTGTTTGGAGACATAAATGACACTATAGTAATGTCATGCGATTCAGCAAGTCCAGATACCATATTTAACAGGACTTCATTTGGTCCAGATGGCTTTATCGCATTTATCACATATACTATATTCATAGCTCTATTCTTCCCTATTGTTCTGCTTCTTCAGCTCCTGCAACTCTTCGTGTATGCCGCTCTTGCCCAAAGTATTCGATTCTTTGTCGAAAAGCGTTTTGATGGTTACAAATATAATTTTAACATCGTTTAGCAAAGTAACGTTATCGACATAGTCCAAATCGTGGGCAATTTTTTGTTGAATTGATATGCTATTACGCCCATAAGCTTGCGCTCTGCCTGTAATTCCCGGACGAACGTTGTTCCGGCGGCGCTGGTCGCTATTCATATTATCGTAATAGTCAGTAATCCAAGGGCGTGGACCGATGAAAGACATGTCGCCTTTTATTATGTTAATAAGCTGCGGTATTTCATCCAAAGAGGTAGCACGAATAACTTTGCCTACCCTAGTCAGAGAATCTGATTTCGAAGTGTCGTGTACATCGTTGTCGGCAGGCATGCTGCGGAATTTATATAGGGTAAATGGCTCGCCATCTTTACCGGTACGCTTTTGTCTGAATAGGATTGGGCCGCGCGAATCAAGTTTGATACAGCCAGCGACGATAATGAAAACTATTGCAGTAAATGGAAACAGGATTAGTGCGCCTGATATATCCGCTAGGCGCTTTCCATATTTTTGATACATTGTTTCGGTTTCCTTAGTGTTGTTTAATTATATTTTGCAATCTTTGGTTTCGTCTGAGCGATTAGTTGCGATTTTCTGTAGTCATAGATGAAGAACAGCACGATTACGGTCAGTGCTACCGAGGCAGCGGCAACTAAGCCGATTTGCTGCAGCGGCTTGATATTCGACGGGCTGTTTGGGGTGTCGGCCGAGTCGACGACGCTAATTTTGACAGAGCTGTTACCGTAAAGCGATTTGGACTGCTTTTCAAATTCTTGGATGGCTGATTCTAAAAGCGCTTTGCTAGTTTTTGGATTAGAGGTGCTCATTGATACGTTAATGATATCGGTGTTTTTAACGTTTTCCGCCGTAGTATTGCCAGATAGGGTTTTATAATCTTCCGAATAATCGTTATTCGTAATAACCGGATCAAGTACACGGCGCGACGTGAATAATTTTACATAGTTATTGAGAGTCACTGAACCCTGATTGCTGCTCGAATGGTCGGCGCCAACCAGCAGGATAGTCGCTGAGCTTTTGTACTGTGGCTGCTGGATAAAATAAGTATAGGTAATGCTGATAATTGCGCCAATCATAGCAGCGATAGCGATGGTTAGCCATCTTTTGGCATAAAAGCGCAATAAATCGTAAAGATTAATCTCTTCCATAGAGCTCCCTTGAAGTTATTTGCAATGTATTACTCTTTCTATTGTAGCATAAATTTCTCTTTTTGTAAATATTATCGTGGGATAGTGCTAAGGCTTTTATGATTATTAAGCCATACCTAGCTTAAATAGGCCTTTATAACGCTTATGCTTGTTACGCTTATGCAAAGTTTGCTATTATTTCTGTAGGGCGCTAAGGAGGGTGCTTATGAAAATTAGAGGGTATGATATTACAGAGAAAAGAGTGGCAGCCGTTTGTGCGGTTGTATTGCTAGTGGTTTCACTGTTTGCAGCTGTTAAGCAAACAAACGCAGCAGCTGATACAGAGAATTTACTAAGAAGTAAAGATCAGCAAAAGAGTTCTAAATCGGTTGAGCAGAAGATGAAAGTTAAGTCAGATGACAGTACTGTTCAGCAACTCGTGCCGCAGAAAAATAATGCTAATGCCGCTAATGCCAACAAAGATGCTGGGGCTGCCAAGAAAGCTACTGGCAGCCAAGAGCAAAGTGATAAGAATGAGACAGAAAAGAAAAATAAACCAGACGATAAAGCCGCGCAGTCGTCTGTGAATAAGTCGAAACCCCAGTCGGGCAGCTACACTTATACTGTGCAAGACGGTGATTCGTATGCAACGATTGTTCGCCGCGCTATCAGCGAGCATGGCGGCTCAGGATTAAATCCCGCACAGAAGATTGCTGCCGAAACCAAGCTAGCAGAACAAGCCGGTTGGCCCGAGGTAGACACTGGACAAACCATAAAAATCGATAGCGCTGTCCTATCGCAAGCTGTAAGCTTAGCTCGATCAATGACAGCCGATGAACAGCAGTCATGGCAGGCTTATGCTGATGGGGTTATTTGGTAAGAGCTATTTGATTTAACTGTTGTTTCTGGCTTATTGTCAGGTTTAGCTATAGCACTCATCTGGGCTGATAGATGGTTAATCAGAATATTCATCGGGTCAATGGTGTTTGGTTTTTTGGCGAAGGCGCAGGATAGCTCGGTGCAGCCTAATAATACCGGCGGACTGCTGGGGTAATTATTGATATAGTTTACTGCGTTTGCCTGCTCGGATTGGGTTATTATTGGTATTTTATCCAGCGCTGACTGCGGTATTGCCTGACCAGAAATTACTGCGCGAATTATTACTTCCAGCGCTTGTTCTTCGTCCTTATCCGGCGTTAATACGGTTACTCCGGCGGCTTTCAACGGCTTGTCATATAGTCCAGTG
>CAUSEX010000018.1:0-18458 GCA_963531145.1 uncultured Candidatus Saccharibacteria bacterium | reverse complement strand
AAAGCAAAGAATTCCCAGTACTTATGATTAACTAGCCACAATATACCGGTAGAAATTAACGTGACTGATAACGCGGCAATAATCTGAATGAAAAATGGCGGCAGCGCAGCGCGCCCTAGTAGCTTTATCAGAAGAGTAACTAGAAAACCTATGATAAAGGCAGCCAAGATAATTGGTATAGACGTCGTGTAGAGCGCGACCGAGCCAGCGCTCAGGCCGCCGCCAGCAATATAACTGATAATGCCGGGATAGCGCTTATTGTTGGCAATGATGGCATCGAGCTCGTTTTCAGCGTCGTCTAGAGTGATTTTGTGGTCGGCAATTTGGCTGGCTAGGTTTTGTAATTTGCGCATTAGCCGGTAGTCGGTAGCGCGCGGCGAGATAGTGCGGATCAGCGTCAATGGTTCGCGATCGATACCGCGGTCTTGCGAAAGCGTAATTTGATTAAAGCTGACATCGATATGTACTTTTCGCTTGCAATATGTGTCGGTTACCCCGAGCGCCATATGCACGACGCTATTCGCTGGCGTGCCCATCGATAGTAGATGGTCTGACATGTTCATAACTAGCCGCAAGGCTCGCATATTCGGCGTCAGTGTCTCGTCGATTTTCTCGATATCAACTTGATCAGCATCGTCGGTTGCCGTCAAGATGTTTGTTAGCGAGTGGCGCATGAAGCGGATAAGCGGATTCATATCTTGATTATGGCAAAAAACCTATTAGTATTCTAGAGGCATATGATGTCATTTTCACAACTCCTTCAGCAGGTCATGGTCGCGGTTGCTGGTATGTCGAATGCTATCGAAATTAACCCGCTTTTGCTATACTGATTCAATATGGATAGACAGGGTTTATCGCGCGATCAAGTAGTTATTCAGCGCGAGAAATATGGTGAGAATCGATTGCCTGACCGCGAAAATAAAAGCATTGTTAGGCTGATCTTAACAATCATTAGCGAGCCGATGATTTTCTTGTTGCTGGCAGTGGTAGTGGTCTACTTTTTCTTGGGCGATTGGCACGAAACAGTTGTTCTGGCGCTGTCGGTAGTTGGCGTGGTGGCTCTAGAATTGTATCAAGATTCTAAAACTGAGCGGGCGTTAGAAGCATTGCGATCGTTATCCGCGCCGCAATGCCAGGTGGTGCGTGCTGGCGAATATGTTACCATTCCTAGCGTAGAAGTAGTAGTTGGCGACATTTTGATTATCGGCGAAGGTAGCCGAGTGGCTGCTGACGGTAAGCTCATTGAATCGTCAAACGTCGCTGCTAATGAAAGTATTTTGACTGGCGAATCACTGCCAGTCGAGAAGACCGCTGGCAACCAAGTCTTCTCTGGCACGGTAATAACATCTGGGCACGGACTCGTCGAGGTGACCGCTGTCGGCGAACAGACCGAAATGGGGCGCATTGGTGTGTCGCTGCACGAAATTAAGCCAGAGAAGACATTATTGCAAAAGGAAGTTGGTCGAGTTGTGCGCTATATAGCAGCGGCGGCAGTGCTCTTGGCAATGTTGTTGACGTTGCTGTTTTGGCTGCTGCGCGGCGATTTTTTGCATGGTTTTTTGGCGGGACTGACGTTGTCAATTGCGATTTTACCCGAGGAATTCCCGGTGGTTCTGTCGGTATTTATGGCGCTGGGAGCTTGGCGCTTGGCTAAGAGTAATGTGCTGGCGCGCAAGAACCAAACTATCGAGACGCTCGGCGGCGCAACGGTGCTTTGTACGGACAAAACTGGGACATTGACCGAGAACCGCATGGCGATAAATCAGGTGATCGCGGCTAGCGGCGAAGAACCTAGCGACGCTCAGCGCAACGAGATTATTGCCTATGGTATTCTGGCGTCGCAAAAAAATCCGTCCGATCCGATGGAAGAGGCGTTCTTGGCGGCAGCTGATGATCTAGCAGCGATTTATAGCGGCATGGATGTCGTCAAAGAGTATCCGCTAGATAGCCATTCGTTTTCGGTAGCACAAATTTGGGGGCGGGACGGCAAGCCTGAGGTTATGGCGCTGAAAGGCGCTCCGGAGGAGGTTTTTCGACTATGCCGCTTACCCAACGATAAGCAGAAACGATTGCAAGAGATTGCCGACGATGCAGCCGATGACGGCTTGCGTGTATTAGCAATTGCCAAGGCAGTAGCGAAAAGTATCGCGCCTTCTCGCGATGGCTATCAATACGAGCTGCTAGGTTTGGTGGGATTGTCTGATCCGATTCGTACCGAGGCTAAGGATGCTGTCGCCTTGGCACACCGAGCTGGCATCAAAGTGATTATGCTAACTGGCGACCACGCCGAGACGGCGCGGCGTATCGGCCGCGAGATTGGTTTGTGCACCGAGCGGGTGATAACTGGTCAAGAATTTTTGTCGATGAACGAAAAGCAGCAGCGCGAGCTTGTTAAAACTACAGAAATCTACAGCCGCGTCGCGCCAAATGTCAAGCTGGCGATTATTTCCGCTCTTAAGCAAAACGGCGAGGTGGTGGCGATGACTGGCGACGGCGTTAATGACGGCCCGGCCCTCAAGAGCGCGCATATCGGTATCGCTATGGGCCAGCGCGGTACCGATGTTGCTCGCGAGGCGTCGTCGATCGTGTTGCTGGATGATAACTTCGCCTCAATCGTTCAGGGTGTGCGTATCGGCCGAAGGATTTTTGCTAACTTGCAAAAAGCGGTGATGTATATCATGATTGTACATATCCCGATTGCTGCGTTGTCAATTGCGCCGGTATTGCTTGGTTGGGAATTGATTTTACTGCCAATTCACATCGTATTTTTTGAATTTATTATTGATCCTGCTTGCACACTAGTGTTTGAAGGCGAGCCAGAGGATGAGGATGCGATGCGCCAGCCGCCGCGGCGAATTTCGCAACCATTATTTAGTCGAGCGGTAGTGCTAGAAAGTTTAGCAATTGGCGGCTTGCTGGCGCTGATGGCCGTTCTAATTCATGGCGGAATGCTGGGCAGTGGTGCTTCTAGCGATCAAGCGCGAGCGGTAACTTACTTAACGATAATTCTAGCTAATATTGGTATGATTTTGGCGCTATCCGGCCGCAAAATCATTCGCTTGGCTGTTAAACAGCGTGGCAAGAATGCCTTGGCTATTGTGGTGGCCGCGGCTTCTGTCACCTTGGCAGCAGTCTATAGTTTGCCATTTCTGCGCAATTTATTCAAAATCGCACCGTTGCCGCCAGCTGAATTCGGATTAGCGGCAACCGCGGCGATTATTGCGTCGCTGCTGGCGGCAATTGTGCGCAAACTATGGAAATAATCGAGATTTTATGCTATAATGAAAAGATAAACTAGAGAGGGGAAATAATGGCAACGTCAAAGAAGCAACGTGCTGGCATTTTGATTATTGTGGTCGCGACCGTTCTAGGTACGTTAGGATCATTCGCAGTGATGATTTTATCAATGCAGTCAAACAAGCAAGCTCAGGCGGACTACCAAAAAGTTCTAAGCGAATATAAAAAAGAACAAGCTGCTTACGAACAAAAAAAACAAGCGCAAGCCGACAAGCTATCAGCCAAATATTACGAGACGTTTAAGCAGTATTCTGGCCAAGTTGCAAAGTTTGAAATCGATAGCGTCAAATCACTAGCAACCGAAGACCTGGCGGAAGGCGATGGCGCACTGATAGACGACAAAACTAGTTTTGCGGCTTATTATATTGGCTGGGACGCAAATGGTGATATCTTTGATCAGAGCATTGATAATAATAAGCTGAAAACGCCGCTGCCAGTAAGCGGGTTGAGTACGGCTGGTATAATCAAAGGCTGGAAAGAAGGTCTGAAAGGAATGAAAATCGGCGGCGTGCGTCTATTGTCTATCCCAGCTGACAAAGCATACGGCGAGGCCGGCAGTAAAGATTCTAACGGCAAGCAGATTATCGCGCCGAACATGCCATTGAAATTTGTCGTTATGACAATTCCAGCACCAGAAACGATTAGCCAACCAGATATGACGAAATTAATGAATGCATATCAGCAAGCTCAGCAAGCGCAGTAAGACGAGGAGGAAATCTACATGGAAGATATAAAACCTGCAGTGATGATTGGCGCCGGCCCGAGTGCGCTAGCGGCAGCGATTTATACTACGCGCGAGGGTATTGACACTACTCTTTACGAGAAGGGCGTCGTTGGCGGTTTAGCGGCAATTACCGATAAAATCGACAACTATCCTGGCTTTCCTGACGGTGTCCCAGGAATGGAATTGGCAGACAATTTGCGCAGGCAAGCTGAACGCTTTGGTGCCAAGATTGATTACGGCGACGTTTCAGCACTGCGCCATCAGGATGGTGTTAATATTTTGACAGTTGACGGTCAAGAGGTTAAAGCTCGCGCTGTACTGATTGCTACAGGCAGCGGTTATAAGAAACTTGGCATTCCTGGCGAGGCAGAATTTTATGGCCGCGGCGTGCATTATTGTGCGACCTGCGACGGTGCTTTTTATAAAGGTAAAAGGTTAGTCGTTGTTGGCGGCGGCAATTCTGGCGTCCAAGAAGCAATGTTTTTGACGCGATTTGCCGAGCATATTGATTTGCTGGTGCGAAGTACTATCAAAGCTAGTAAGACTTTGCAAGACGATTTGCAGAAATATATTGATAATGGCAAAATTACCGTACATTTGCAAACCGTAGCACAAGAAATCGTCGGCGCGGGCGGCGCGGTGGCAGCGGTACGGGCGCTCGAAAACGGCGCAAAAACGACTTTCGAGGCTGACGGCGTGTTTGTTTTCATTGGCTTGAAGCCGAATACGCAGTTTTTGGCGGATAGCGGCGTTGAGTTTGATGAGTACGGCTTCATCAAAACCGACGACCATTTGGCGACAGCTTTGCCGGGCGTATTTGCTAGCGGCGATGTCCGTAGCGGTGCTACCATGCAGGTGGCTAGTGCTGTCGGCGAGGGGGCGACAGCGGCGCTGAGTATCCGCGAATACTTAGAGGGTGTGAAGGCGAAATAGCTTCGACACTGGATGTCGGTGCTATTCGACGTATTTCTTGCGGAAAGCTTCAAGTTGTTTAATGATGGCTGGGTCGCTAGTCTCGAGAGCGATTTCGCGCGTACCCATGATGCCAGAGCCGCGCATGAAATTGTGCGACCCTGATAATGCTATTTTCGAGCCACCAGACATCGTGAAAACAATGAATTTGGCGTGCAGATATTGCGGGTGCTGATATAGGGTTTGTTGTCGGCTGGTTAAAGTGCCGAGTTTGATGAGAAGTTTATTGATCGGCGAGGCGGTACGCCAATTATTGAAATACAATTTGGCATTTTTGCGCTTGAGAATGCGGTTGAGTTTGCCAGTCGGGCAGTACTGCGATACTAATATGATATCTTCAGCTTGCTCAGCTAGATCGCAGGCGCGCTTGTAGATGAGAGAATTAGTCGGCAAGCCCTGATCAACCAGGACAGTCGAGTGTTCGTCGAGGCCAAACATTGAATTGCGAATCGAACCGCCGCGCTTGTCGGCGCGAGCGATAAGGTATTGCTCGTTAGATAGCTTATCAGCTAACACTTTATTATCAAATCGGAACATGTAATCGACATTAGCTAGGCTCTCGTGGTCCATATTGACGCCGCCGCAAGCGTAGACTATGTCGTCAACAATCGACCACTTGCTATGAGTGCGGCCAGTCATTAGCATATTGGCCTTTTGACCGAGCCAGCGAAAAGCCACACCTGCTTTTTTTAGCCGCCGTTCTAATTTCATGGCATGAACGGCGCGCGATGGCTGGCGGCGCGGTGAACGCAGAATGAATTCCTTCGGTTCGAGATAAGTGAATGAATCGGCGCAAACCGAGGCTGGCACGCCGCGCTCAGCCGCTGCGCGCTCGACGGCGGCGATTACTGCTTCGGTGTGCTTATCGTCGGCGCGAAAGGTGGTCGCTACCATATTGACGCGTTGTTTGGCGTTATCAATTTTAACTGCTAAATCCGACATATAGTCTTCTGCTGTCAATAGCGTCGGACTCTTTTTCTTACTCATATCTCTATTAGTATACTCTATAGCGTAAAAAACTGGTACTATATAGATAGTAACTGTAATCAAAGGAGCAATATGGCAGATTTTAATAAAGTTCTTGACCCGGGAGATGTCGATGGTGGACTAGTCAATACGGTGGTAGAAATCCCCGAAGGGTCGCGCCTGAAAGTCGAATGGGATCGGCAGCGGGCGGCCTTTATGCTGGACCGCGTCGAGCCAAAAATCTTTGCTAAGCCGTGTAATTACGGTTTTATTCCGCAGACGCTTGATGAGGATGGAGACGAGCTGGATACGCTGATTATTTGTCCAGAGCCGCTAACGACTGGCGTGTGGTTGGAGGCGCGCATTATTGGCGTGCTGCGCTTCGAAGATGACGGCGAAGTCGATGACAAAGTAGTCGTGGTGCCAGCTGATAATCGCGACGACGATCGTATTAACTCGCTCGACGACATTCCGCAGCTGGTTAAGCAGCTTGAACATCACTTTACTCATTACAAAGATCTCAAGAAGCCAGGCAGTACTATCGTCAAGGGCTGGGGCGATGTTGAGGAAGCCAAGACGATTGTCAAACAATGCATTGACCGCTATAATAATCAGTAATAAACTTAAACGGAGCAAATTATGGATTATTATGATTATTCGACTTCGACTTATACGACGACTAGTAGTGATGTCGGTGCGGTTGCGGTTGTAATTTGGCTGTTTGTCGTCTTAATTGTACTGGTAGTTTCCATACTAATGATTATCGCCATGTGGCGAATCTTCACTAAGGCTGGTAAGCCAGGCTGGGCGTCATTAGTGCCAATATACAACATGGTAGTAATGATGCAGATTGTCGGTCGGCCAGAGTGGCAAGTCGTACTGATGTTCTTGCCGTTTGCCCATATATACATTTCGATCGTGTTGCCGCTAGATTTAGCAAAATCATTTGGCAAAACGACTGGTTTTGGCGTTTTGATGATCTTCTTCCCGGCGATTATGAACCCGATTTTGGCGTTTGGTTCAAGCCGCTATGTTGGCCCGGTTATGCGGCAGCAACCTGTCTACGGCCAGCCGCCGCAGCCTGGGTATTACGCACCGCAGCCAGCTTATGGACAACCGCAACAACCGGTAGCATATGCTCAACAACCGCAGCCATACGCTCAACCGCAACAACCAGCTGCAACGGTTGCCCAGCCGCAACCACCGGTAGCTGAAGGCGGACAGCCGCAGCCGCCTCAGCAGCCACCGCAGGCATAAATAGTTGATAAACTTCTAATTGCAAACTTAGCGAAAATAGCCAGAGCTTGTCTGGCTATTTTCGTTTTGGCTGCTATTTTTTGTTGCGGCGAAACGGTGCTGTACGCTGCAATAGGCTGCCAGCGCGGCCTAATAGCGAGGTTTTTTTGAGCTGAGCCTTGAGCTTCATCCGAGCGTGTCCAGTGATGACATATTCGTTCCAGCCGGGCTTTGGGCGAGCACGCTTGTTGGTGAGAATTTCGACGGTATCGCCGTGCTGCAATTTGTAGCTGAATGGTTCCATCTTGCCGTTTACTAGAAATCCGCTTGATTTAGCGGCTAGATCAGAGTGCACGCGGTAGGCAAAATCTAACGGGAAAGCGCCGTCTGGCAGGTCGTAAATATCACCCTTTGGCGAATAAATAAAAATCCGGTCGCCGAACAAATCGACCTTCAAATTATCAACGTCGAAATCTTTACCTTCGCGAATCATCGATGCTGCCGACTGCAAATGCTTAATCCAGTGCAAGTCTGTCGGTAGGCTGGTCATTTTGCCCTTGATATAAGCATCAGTTAGTTTTTGCTCATTATAATGAAAACTGGCTGCCAGTCCGCGTTCAGCGTAATCGTGCATCTCGCGGGTGCGGATCTGGAATTCGACCGCTTGGCCGTTTTTGGTGACTACCGTAGTGTGCAGCGATTGGTAGCCGTTGGGCTTCGGTTTCGAAATGTAATCTTTGATCCGCCCAACCATCGGTTCGTACATGTTGTGTAGTTCATTGAGTACCAGGTAGCAAGTGTCGATATCGTCAACAATAATCCTTAGCGCGATCAAATCATAAATATCGTCGATATTGGGGACGCGCTTCATCTTCTTGTATAGGCTGTAGGTACTCTTGACGCGGCCGTCGATTTGGTGCTGGATTTTCTCGTCGCTGAGGCGCGAATCGACAGCGCGGCGGACGGCGTCTAGCTTGCGTTGAGATTTCTTTAAGCGGCTATCCTTGAGGGCGACAGTTTGGTTGTATTCTTCGGGCATTAAATATTTGAAGCTCAACTCCTCAAGCTGCACGCGCAGCCGCCCCATATTTAACCGATCGGCTAGCGGTGCGAAAACGTCCAGTGTCTCGCGAGCGATTTTCTTCTGCTTTTCCGGGCTTTTGAATTGCAGGGTTTGCATATTATGCAGGCGGTCGGCCAGCTTGATGATGATCACTCGCACGTCTTGGCCGACAGCGATGAGTAATTTCGTCAAATTATCGGTAGTGCTTGGCAAATACGATTCGAGGTTTTTCATGCCGGCGCGGGCTTGGCTAACCTTGGTGACACCGTCAACCAGAAAAGCAATATCCCGGCCGAATAGCTCGGTGATTTCCTCTAGTGTAGCATCAGTGTCCTCGACTGTATCGTGCAGTACGCCAGCAATCACCGAATCAATATCCATACCCCAGTCGACCAGCATAGCAGCGACTTGCAGCGGGTGAGTGATGTACGGCTCGCCGCTTTTACGCAGTTGCCCGTCGTGTTTATCGGTAGCATAATGGATTGCTTTTTCTAACAATGCGACCTGCTCTTCGCTGTAATGGCTTCTAGCCAGACTAACCAGCTCGACCTCGTTCATAGCCTTATTATAGCAAATTTGCCAAAGCTATTGCGCTTTTGCTAAAATATTAGCAAAGATGGCTTAATCAAGGAGTGGGCATGGTGAAAATAAAAGTAGCGATTAACGGTTTTTGCCGGGTTGGCCGCAGTGTTTTCAAAATTGCGCAGAGCCGTTCGGATATCGAAATAGCGGCTATTCGGACGCATCTGAGCGCCGAACAGTGCGCTTATTTGCTGAAGCATGACTCGATTTACGGCCATTATGCCAAGGCGATTGGCACTGGCGACGCATCGCTATATGTTGGCGACCGGATCATTCCTATCATAAGCGATAAGCGGACAACCAAATTACCGTGGGACGACCTGGGTATTGATGTTTTGATTGATGCCGGATGTCAGACTGATGCTGCTGAGCTGCGCCGCCATCGGACGGCTGGTGCTCGGCGCGTGGCGTCGTTGTCGCAGTGCGCTGATTTTGCGACGATCGTTATGGGCGTTAATGACGGATTGGTTAACGCCTCGACGGATATTGTCTGCAGCGTCGATGCGGCGATTAGCTCGGTAGCGCCAGTTATCGCGGTACTTGATCAAGCGGTTGGTGTCGAGGCGGCGACGATTACGGCAGCTGGCAGTTATCATTTTGCTAGTTCGCTATTAAAGACTGAGCGTCTGGGAGACAGCGACTTGGTGGCGATGGCGGCTGATTACGGCCAGCGATTGCAGGCAGTTTTGCCAAATGTTGCGAGCGCGGTAGGCGGGCTTGCAATTAGCAGCCGCCAGTACGATAACGTCGGACTATCAACGATTTCGCTGCTGCTGCGCGAACCAGTCGCGGCCAAGAAAATAAACGAGATTTTAATGCATGCTGCCCGCGAGCCGTTATACAACGGTATTTTGGCAGTTACCGACAAAGAGCTGGTAGCCGAGGATTTTCGCGGCAATAGCTACAGTTCGACAGTTGATGTCGGGCTAACTGTCGTTGTCGGCGAGCGGCTGGCACAAGTGTCAGCCTGGTACGATGGCGAGTGGGCCAGCGCCAACCGCTTGGTCGAGTTGGCGGCTGAAACTGGACGGTACTCACGAAATATTTAATGTTTTATAATATAATTGCTAATACAGCCAAAAATATGCATAAAAGTCTTGACATTTATCGCAAAGTGTGATAGTATAATAGCATGTCCATCCCGTATAAGTATAATACAGGATCAGCGACATGCTCACTAACAATAAAATCTGTAGTAGATAGGTTCAGCTTTCAAGTTCTCTACGGTATTATTAAATTTAGTTAATTCAGGCTAAAAGCACGAATAGCGCTGGCGCTAAAGCATGGTCTAGCCTGGGTGTTTTTGATGCTGCCGTAGAGAGCTTGAAAAGGTCAAGCTCCCAAGCGCCCCACATGGGGCAGGAAGGGGTCTGAGATGGCCTATGGTCTTCTGATTACGATAGGGGTGATGGCGGCGCTCGTGTTCGTCGCCATCACCCGACGGGCGGCTCAGCCGCCCGTCGTGGTCGAAGTCACCACTGCTGCTGAGGAGGCGCCTGCCTCCTCAGCAGCCACCACCGTTCCCGCGGCCGCGGCCACGGGAACGGTGGCCATGGCCATCCGCACCGCGGTGCGGACGGCCATGTGCGACGTGCTCGCCACGAGGGCCAACTGGCCCTCGTGTGAGGCCGGTTCCACTTCGGTGGGTCTGGAGACAGGCAAGGTAGTGGAGGGTGAAACCCTCCACTACCTTTGGTTCGTTTCGTCGGATTTGATGGTGCGGTGCTACCGCACCATCAACCCGACTTATTCTTTCGTCGAGGGTGACTGGGGCTTGACCCAGTCCCCCCGGGTGGAAGATTCCACTGAGGAGATCGGGGTCTACAAGGCCTCGATCTCCCCGGACGGAGCTGTAGAGCTGCCGGGGCAGCTCTACAGCGACATCAACCGCCTCCTCCTTGAGGAGGTGAATGCCGCTTGATTCTTCGCCGCAGCTACGTGCGGCTCCCACTACAGACTGTCTGGCTCACGTAGCCTCTGAGTCAGACACACGCCCAGCTCTCGGCGTGGTGCTAAATTGAGCGCGGATTTTTTGAGACTTTTCATCCGTATGAAGCCTTGCGGCCTGCGACCTCTATCGCCAGCCCCAAGGCAGAAAACCTCACTCTCTTCCCGCTTCCAGCAGGGACAGCCAGCTCTAATCACAGAGCCTACGGCTGTCCCTGCTGGGGCGGGATTTTCTTTTGGCCAGCAAGACCTGCTCTAACGGGGCTTGCCAGGGGCGCGTATTATGCTTATACTTGTAGTATGAAGATTTTTCTAGGAGCGGATCATGGTGGGTTTTATCTGAAGGAGAAGATTGAAGCTTATCTGACCAAGCGCGGCATCGAGTGGGAGGATGTCGGCGACAAGATACTCGATCCGCAAGACGACTTCCCGCAGTTTGCCCAGATGGCCGTGACCAAGGTGTTGGGCGAGGACGATTCTACTGATCCGCGGGCAATTTTGATTTGCACTGGCGGCCAAGGTATGGCAATGGCAGCTAACCGTTTTCGCGGCATTCGGGCGGCAGTGATCTGGGATAAGTTCGAAGCGCATGAGTGCCGTAATGATAACGACTGTAACGTCCTATGCTTGCCGGCGCGGGTACTGGACGCTCCGGGCGACGACTTAGAACTCTGGAAAGAAATTATTGACGAGTGGATCGCTACGCCATTTGCCGGCGCGGCGCGGTTTGTTCGCCGTAACGCAGAATTGGATGCTTTCTGATGGCCGAGATTGTTCCGACAGTGCTCTGCGAAAATGCAGAAGATTACAAGCTAACGATTGAGCGTTTATCGCCATTCGCTAAGCGCGTTCATCTAGATCTGGCTGATGGTGAATTTGCACCGACCAAAACCGTCGAGCTGAGCGAGATGTGGTGGCCGCAGGATTGGCAGGTTGATATCCATGCTATGGTAGCGCGACCGAGTTTGTATGTTGATGCTTTGGTGCAGATGCGGCCGTCGCTGGTGATTTTTCATGCCGAAGTCGATGAGGATTTGCAGCCTTCTATCCAGCAGCTCAAAGCTTCAGGTATTCAGACTGGCGTGGGATTGCTGCGCCCGACGGTGCCAAATACTGTAAAAGACGTCATCAGCGCAGTTGATCACGTGCTGGTGTTTAGCGGTGATTTGGGCCACTACGGCGGCAAGGCTAGCTTGATGCAGCTGGAAAAAGTTCGCTTGATTCGTAGCATCCATCCTAGCGTTGAAGTTGGCTGGGATGGCGGCGCGACGCTCGAAAATGTTTTTAGCCTAGCGCAAGGCGGCGTTAATATCGTCAACTGCGGCAGCGCTATCCATTCGGCGCCAGATCCGGCAGAAGCTTATCAGAAATTAGTAGCAGAAGTTAATAAGCAAGGAGTAATTTAGGTGGCTCGCGAAAAAATATCTATTCCACAGCTCAAAATAAAGGCCAACGACGTGCGGCGCGATGTCGTTCACATGCTAGAGCTGGCCAAGAGCGGGCACCCAGGCGGCGCGCTGGGGCTGGCGGATATCGTTACAGCACTATATTTCAATATTATGAATATTGATCCGCAGAACCCTGAATGGCCAGAGCGCGATATCTTCATGTTGAGCAATGGCCACACAGTGCCGGTACAATACGCGGCCATGGCCGAGGCAGGATACTTCCCAGTCGAGGAGCTGTCGACGCTGCGCAAGCTCGGGTCGCGTCTGCAGGGCCACCCAGAGCGCGTCAAGTTACCAGGGCTTGAGAATACTTCCGGGCCGCTAGGCAGCGGTATTGGCCAGGCGGCAGGTTATGCTTATGCGCTGCAATATTTAGACAAGCAGCGCCACCGCTGGGTGTACGCAATCGCTGGCGATGGCGAGCTCGATGAGGGCAATATTTGGGAGTCGGCGATGTTTGCCGGCAAATACAAGCTGCGCCAGCTAATTCTCTTTATCGATCGCAATAATATCCAGATTGACGGTCCAACCGAAGATGTTATGCCGCTGGAAAATTTGCGCGGTAAGTGGGAAAGTTTTGGCTGGCACGTCCAAGAAATCGACGGCAACAATATTGAAGGCATCATCGATGCGGTAAACTTAGCCAAGGCGATCGAGAACCGGCCGTGTTGTATCATCGCGCATACGATTCCGGGCCGCGGTGTTGGTTTTATGGAATACGACTACAAATGGCACGGCGTAGCGCCATCAAGCGATCAGGCGGCTACGGCGCTGACTGATTTGGCGCATTCAGAATCACAACAAGATGCAGGAGGATATTATGAGTAATCAGTCGTCTAGCAATTCGATGCCGTCCAAGGCGCCGAAACCGCCAACTCCACCAAAGCCGCCGAAACCGCCGAAGTCTTCGGCTGCATCCACTCCGTCAGGGCCGCCAGTTCAGCCAGCTGCCTCAGTGCCGCCTGTTTCGCCGCCAGCACCGCAATATGCTGCTCCGCAGTACACCGCTCCGCCGGCAAACAATGCTTATCCGCCGGCTAGCCCTTACGCTTATCCGTATCCGCAGCCTGCGCCAACACAGCCGCCGAGCAACTGGATGGGTGCTGTTAGTATAATACTTGGCTTGCTTTGGGTGAGTATGATTGGCTTGCCGCTCGGTATTGCTAGCGTTGTCAAGGCGAACCGCTACGGTACTTCGAAAGCAGCGGGCGTTATTGGTATTATTATTAATTCGGTTACGCTTGTTATTTCTATTATCGTTACGATACTTCTAGTGTCTGGGGCGATGCAGCCGCTTTTCTCGCAGTTTGATCACGCCGGCGATAACAAAGGCAAGGAAAAAGATAGCGCCAGAACTGTCCGAAGCGTCTCGCTTGATGATAATTACCAGCCGCAGGGTTCGCCAGTTTGGCGCATCGAAAACGGCAAATTACCAGAGGGCTGGAAAGAATTTGAGAACGATAACGGTATTCATTGGTATCGGGATAGCAACAGTATTTTAATGACTATATCTGTGGTTGGTAGCGAAAATTTTAGCAGTAGTTCTGATAGAGTTAATTCGCGAAAAGTTATTGAAGAAAAAATCGGAAATGCGAAGAGTAACGGTGATTTGGTGACTGGTATAGAGTGGTATCAATCATTTGCTGATTTCGCGAATGACCGCGGTGCTGTGCAACTTTTGTGTGCTCGCGTTTTGGCTAATGACGGCAGCGGCAAGACGCATTTATCAGTGATTTGCTCGCGAGCATATGGTAAAGGAAGCTACTTATTGTACTTATACAACAATAAAGAATCGCTCGCTGTTTCAGAAAGTGCCAAGGCGATGTTCCGAGCGCTAGTGATTCTCGAGAAAAAAGATGCAAAACGATATTCAGGAGAAGGCCGTGTATAATTATCCTCTAAATAACAACATTTATAATGAAAAACCAGAAGCAGAAGCCACGCGTGCTGGTTTCGGGCGCGGCTTGAAGGCAGCCGGCGAAGCTGATGAGCGAGTAGTCGGTCTGTGCGCCGATTTGGTTGAGAGTGTCAAAATGGATGCTTTTGCCAAGGCTTTTCCTGAGCGTTATATCGAGGTCGGTATCGCCGAGCAAAACCTAGCAACAGTGGCGAGCGGCCTAGCGCGCGCTGGTAAAATTCCGTTTGCAGCCAGTTACGCGGCGTTTCATCCGGGGCGCAGTTGGGAACAAATCAAAGCGACGATTGCACTTAACGACATGCCGGTTAAGATTGTCGGCGGACATAGCGGCACAACGGTTGGGCCTGATGGCGCTACTCATCAAATGTTTGAGGACATCGCGTTGATGCGGGTGCTGCCAAACATGATCGTCGTTTGTCCGGGCGATGCTATTGAGGCTGAAAAAGCCACTAAAGCGCTTGCCAGGACTGATAAGCCGGCTTACTTGCGGTTAACGCGCGCTGCTACGCCGACATTTAGTACGCCGGATTCGCCGTTCGAGATTGGCCAGGCGTATGTATTGCGCCAGGGCAGTGATGCGACGATTATTAGCATCGGCATCATGACGGCGTATGCGCTGCGGGCAGCGAATGAATTGCAAAGCAGCAGCGTGTCAGTCGAAGTGGTACATGTGCCGACAGTCAAGCCGCTCGATAACGAGACGATTCTGGCGAGTGTTCGCAAAACTGGCCGGGTAGTTACTGTCGAGGACGCGCAAATTGCTGGCGGTTTGGGCGGCGCTGTTGCTGAATTGCTAGGCGAACAGCTGCCGTCGCCGTTATTGCGCATCGGCATGAATGATCGTTTCGGCGAGAGCGGCGAGGCTGGCGAGTTGCTGCAAGCCTTTGGGCTTGACGAAGCGAGCATCGCTCAGAAGACGCGCGAGTTTGTCGATCGCGTACCACAATACCATGCAGGATTTTAAGGAAAGGAGATAATATGAGCTTATCAATTGATGAAATTCGCCAGCGTACCAGCCGGGCGCGCGACCTAATGCGGCGCAGCCGCCAGGAAGGCTTTGCGGTGGGAGCTTTTAACATTGACAATCAAGAAACATTGCGTGCGATTTGCCAGGCAGCGCAAAAAACCAACGCACCAGTGATGGTCGAAGTCAGCGCTAACGAAGCAGCTTCGCTGGGCGGCTACGAAAATATTCGCGATTTGGTCGATAATTATAGCCAAAACTACGGTGTCGAGATGTATATCAACCTTGATCACGCGCCGACAGTCGAGGGCTGCAAGCAGGCTATCGATGCTGGCTTTGAATTCATTCATATCGATATTTCGCAGGCAAATCACGATGCTTCGCTCGAGGAAATTATCGAGAAAACTCGTGAAGTTGTCGAATATGCTAAGTTTACAGGCGCGCTGGTCGAGGCCGAGGAGCGCTATTTCTTTGGCGATTCCAACCTGCATAAAGAAGAAATCGACTACGAGGAAGTTAAAAAATGGAATACTAAGCCCGAGGAGGCCAAAAGTTTTGTCGATGCCACGGGTATCGATACTATGGCGGTGCAGGTTGGGAACTTACACGGGCTGTATCCAGTGCCGAAGATTCTCGACCTAGATTTGCTGCGTCAAATTCGTGCGGCGATTGATTGCCAGATTAGCCTGCATGGCGGTAGCGGCACACCGCTGCATTACTTCGAGGATGCGTCCAAAATTGGCGTTAGCAAGATCAATATCAACAGCGATTTGCGCTATGCCTTTCGTACCACGCTCGAAAAGGTGTTGCGCGAGAATCCTGACGAATACGCTGTTTTCAAGCTGATGCCCGAAGTTTACGATGCTGTCCAAAAAGTCGTCGAAGAGAAAATTGGCGCTTTTGGCAGTGCCGGAAAGGCGACGCTTTAGTGGCGGTTAAAATTTTAGCAATCGGCAAAGGCACGCAAGACGTATTCTTGCGCAGTAACGAATTCGATCCACATACCCGCGGCAAAAAAGTCTTTACTGAGCTGCCGTTAGGTATCAAAATGGAAGTCGAAGACGTAATCTTCAGCACTGGCGGCAATGCTACGAATGTCGCGACAACGTTTGCCCGCCAGGGCTTAGACAGCCGCTATATGTGGGCGCTGGGTAATGATTCGGCCAGCCAGGCAGTAATCGCGGCGCTTGATACCGAGGGTGTTGATACGCGCGACGTCTTGATTGATGATCGAATGCAAGCTGGCTATTCAGTAATTTTGATCGCGACCAATGGCGAACGAACGATTCTAAACCACCGCGGGCGGACATTTGGCAAGGACGCTAGCCGCTTGAATTTACAAGCTATCAGCCAAGCTGATTGGATTTATCCGACATCGCTAGCCGACAACAGTCTGACGGTGTTACGGGTGATTTTGGACGAAGCTGAGCGCGTTGGCGCCAAAGTCATGCTTAATCCGGCTGGTCCGGAGCTAGCTGATCCGGAAAAGCTAAAAGGTTTGCTGGACACAGTTGACGTGCTTTGCACCAACAAAGAAGAGATGCAAAAATTAGTAGCTGGCGAGACTATCGAGGAGTTGGCTCTGCGGGCGCTGCACTATTGTCCGACAGTGATTGTCAGCGACGGTCCAAATGGCGTGGTAGCGACTGACGGCAAGACATTGGTGCGCGCTGGCATGTATGAAGACGTGCCAGTGGTTGATCGCACGGGCGCCGGCGATGCTTTTGCTAGCGGCTTTTTGAGCCAGTGGGCGCAAGGTAAAAGCTTAAAAGAATCGATTATTTTCGCTAGCGCCAATTCGACTAGCGTTGTCACCAAAATTGGCGCTAAGGACGGTATTTTGCATAAAGGCGTCAAACTGCACGCTATGCCAATCACCGAGAAACAATTACCAAAACGAGGAGAATAATGAAATACCAGATTTGCGTATCGGGCGCGGCGTCGGGCGAGACGGTTAATAGCGCTCACGAAAAAGCTTTTGCGATTGGCGCAGAAATTGCCCGTTCGGGCAAGACATTGCTGACAGGCGCTACCGTCGGTTTGCCGCACTTTGCGGCGCGCGGCTTCAAAAGTGTTGGTCAGACCAAAGGCGTGTCGGTCGGATTCTCGCCGGCTAGTTCGTTTCGCGAACATATTTCGACTTACCGTTTGCCGACTGCCGAATTCGACTATATCAACTTCACCGGTATGGAATATGTCGGCCGCGATGTTCATCTGGTGCGCAGTGCCGATGCGGTGATTACTGTCGGCGGGCGAATGGGCAGTCTGCACGAGCTATCGACAGCTCTCGAAAGCCGTAAAATCTGCGGTATCTTGCTGGGTAGCGGCGGCCTGGCTGACTACACGATTACTCTGCTCAAGAACGTCTGGGCGCCGGGCGCTAAAGATGTCATTTACGACGCTAATCCCGAGCGGTTAGTAGCGCGAGTCATTGAGGCGCTTGACAAGAAATACGCTGATGTTGAGCATGATGGCAGCGATCCGCAGGTTAGTGCCAAACGTTACGGCCAAGGCTAGCTAAAATCGCTCAAAAATGTTAAAATATACCAGATGAGTAGTCAGCGATTTCGGCTAAAGTCTGCGTATCAACCGACTGGCGATCAGCCGCAAGCGATCGCCCAGTTGCTGAATGGTTTGTACGACGGCCAGCGCGAGCAAACGTTACTCGGTGTAACAGGTAGCGGTAAAACTTTTACAATGGCGAACATTATCGCTCAGAGGAATGTGCCGACATTGATTTTGGCGCACAACAAAACTCTCGCTGCTCAGTTGTTTAGCGAATTCAAACAGTTTTTCCCTGACAACGAAGTTCATTATTTCGTCAGCTATTTTGATTATTACCAGCCAGAAGCTTACATCGCGTCGAGCGATACGTATATCGAGAAAGATTCGGCAATCAACGAAGAAATCGACCGCTTGCGCCATGCTGCTACCGATGCTTTGCTGACACGGCGCGACGTGGTTATCGTGTCGAGCGTCAGCTGTATTTATGGTTTGGGGTCGCCAGCGGATTATTATGATTTGTCGATTACCGTTAAGCGCGGCGAACGGCGTTTGCAAGACAAATTTTTGCGCCAGCTGATGGATATTCAGTACCATCGCAACGATGTCGACTTTGCGCGCGGTGCATTTCGCGTCAAAGGCGACGTGGTCGATGTCTTTCCGGCGGGCGGCGAAACAGCTTATCGAGTGGAGTTTTTTGGTGATGACGTCGATCGAATTACGCGGATTGACCCGCTGACTGGCGAGATTCTTGAAGAGCCAGAACTCTTCACTATTTTTCCGAGCAGCCACTATGCTACACCGAAAGAAAAGATCAAGCGCGCCATCGAGAATATTCG
>CAUSEX010000017.1:0-18817 GCA_963531145.1 uncultured Candidatus Saccharibacteria bacterium | reverse complement strand
ATTACAAGTACGGCTGGGCGATTATTATTGGATCGCTGCCGATTGCGGCTATCGGTTATGCTCTCAAAAATGAGGTCGAAACAGTGCTGCGCAGTTTATGGTTTGTGGCCTTTGCGTTGATTGGTTGGAGCCTGGTGATGTGGCTAGCCGACAAATGCAGCGCTGTGCGGCGAGGCGAGCGGCAGACAACTTGGCGGGATACGCTGGCGATTGGTTTGGGGCAGTGTTTAGCGCTGATTCCAGGCGTGTCGCGCTCAGGGGCGACGATTTCGGTGGGGCTATTTCGCGGTTTTGATCGGGTAACGGTGACGAAATTAAGCTTCTTTTTGGGTATTCCAGCCTTGGTGGCGGCAGGTTTGCTAGAGGCGATGACCGCTTACAAATACATTGGCGGCGGCGTCGGCTGGGTACCAACAATTTTGGCGACAGCGGTGGCTTTTGCGGTTGGCTATTGGTCGATTGCTTGGCTGTTGAAATTTGTCGCCCGCAATGACTTTTCGTTGTTTATCCGGTACCGCATCGGTTTGGGTGTGATAATTATGTTATTACTTATGACTGGCGCGATAACGGCAATATAAATTAATAAAGAAAGAGTGCAATGATTGAGGTCAAACATATTACCAAAATATACGGCAAAAAGAAGAATGCTTTTACGGCGCTGGATGATGTTAGCTTGAATATTGAAGAGGGCTCGAGCGTGGCTATTTTAGGTAAGTCCGGTAGTGGCAAATCGACGCTGATGCATGCGATTTCCGGGCTAGACAAGCCGCAAAAGGGCAAGGTGCTAATTGACGACGAAGACATTTTGCGGCTGAAGCCGCGGGCGACTGATAGGTTTCGGGCGCAGAAGATGGGTTTTATCTTCCAGAGTTTCTTCGTTGAGGGCGGCGAGAGCTGTTATGATAATGTCAGTTTGGCGTTAGAGACGGCGGGCGTGGCAAGAATCGGCCGCAGGAAACGGATTATCGAAGCTCTAGAGGCGGTTGATTTGGGTGATAAGGTTAAGTCGCGCGCCAAAGACCTTTCAGGCGGGCAAAAGCAGCGTTTGGCGATTGCTCGAGCGATTGTCGGCCGGCCGCAAATCTTATTTGCTGATGAGCCGACTGGTAATCTTGACTCGGCAACTTCAAAAGTGATTGAGGATTTGTTGTTTAATTATTGTAAAGAAAACAACGCTACGTTGATTATTGTGACCCACGATGAAGACTTGGCGAAAAAATGCCAGCGGGTGATTCATATCAAAGACGGCAAAATTGAATCAGACTCTGTCGCTAGGAAACTGGCCGCTAAAAACCAAAGCAAAGCATTAACCAAAACTGCTGCCAAAAATAAATCGGCCGGCAAGCCAGCAAAGGAGACAAAACAATGAAAACAACTGATATTATCGCTAGAGCCGGCCGTAATTTGCGCCGTGCTAAAATGCGAACGATTTTGACTAGCGTAGCTATTGCGGTGGGCGGTTTTGCGATTATGGCTAGCTTGATGGTTGGAGAGGGCGCTAGGCAGTACGTTGATCGGATAATCAGCAGTAATATTGATCCGAATGGCTTGATTATTGCCAAAGATAAGCGGGTTGTTGCTGCCGGTGCAGCCACTGGCAGCAGAAATGAGCTAACCGAGTACAATCCGAATGCAAAATCATACTACGGCCAAGATTACGACACGCTCACCCAAAGCGATATCGAAAAGCTGCGCCAGCGCAAGGATCTCAAAAATGTTGAGCCGGGCTACCAGCTGCAGCCGAAATACGTGACTTTTAGCGTAAAAGGTGACAAAAAATACGTCGCTCAAGTCATGATGCGCGATAATAGCTTGCAGCTAGAGACTGCGGCTGGTCGCGAGATCAAATCGGGGACAAAACTAGCGCCAGACGAAGCGGTCATACCAGAGAGCTACACTGAAAAATTAGGTAAAACAGCGGCAGAAGTGGTTGGTTCGACACTAACGATTACCGTTAGTCAGCAGCCGCAGCAGGCAGATAGTGCGACAATTCAGCGGGTATATGCCGAGGAGGGCGAAACTGGCGTGAAAGAGTTGCTAAGCGGTAAAATGCTAAATAAACAGTTTAAAATTGCGGCAGTTATCAAGAAATCGCCAGATCAGATGGTTAACCGGCCGAATTTGTACATTGACTCGAGTGCTGCTAAGGAATTAACTGATTTTAGCACCGCCGGAACGGATTCTTATCAGAAATATATTTTTGCTAATGCGACTGCCACTGGCGGTAAAACTCCCGAGGAGGTTCGCGACAGCTTGAAAAATGCCGGTTATCCGTCGATGACTTCGAAAGACGTGCAGAGTATGATTTTTACTTTTGTGAATATATTGCAAACCATTGTCATGGGGTTTGGTATCTTGGCATTGGTAGTCAGCGTGTTCGGTATTGTTAATACGATGTATATCTCGGTGTTAGAGCGGACGCAGCAGATTGGTTTGATGAAGGCTCTGGGCGCGTCGAAACGCGACATTGCCCGGCTGTTCCGTTACGAGGCGGCATGGGTCGGTTTCTTGGGCGGTATGCTTGGCGTGCTGGGTGCCTGGGGAGCTGGTACGCTGGCTAATCCGGCAATTTCTAATGCGTTGGGTCTGGGCAAATATAGTTTGCTGATTTTCCAGCCGATAAACGCTGCCGTTGTAGTGTTGGCGCTGATGTTGGTGGCGATCGTCGCTGGTTGGTTGCCGAGTCGCAAGGCGGCGAAACTTGACCCGATTGAGGCACTGCGAACAGAGTAATTTACAGCGAAATAAGTTGGTTTGATACGATTAATAGATTTGTTGGCGTACGGTATCACGAGATGATATACTAATGCTATGCTAGATATTCGCTATATTCGAGAAAACGCCGATCGCGTTCAGGAATCGGCAAAAAATAAAGGCTACAATGACGTATCGATTGCTCGTTTGTTAGACACTGATGAGCAGCGACGGCAATTGCAGCAGCAGGTTGATGAATTGCGCACGCAGCGCAACGAAATTGCTAGCCAGATGAAGGGCGGCAAGCCAGCGCCAGAATTAGTCGAAAAAGGCCGGTCGCTGAAGGGAAAGCTAGCAGAATTAGAAAGCGAATTGCATGATGTTGACGCTGATTTCCAAGCGCAGATGGACGCCGTGCCGAATGTAACGCTCGAGGACGTACCGTTGGGCGGCGAGGAAGATAGCGTCGAAGTTAAGGCCTGGGGAGACAAACGCCAATCGGCAGAAGATCACCTTGAGTTTGCGATGCAGCGCGGCTGGCTAGATTTTGAGCGCGGCGCCAAAGTGGCTGGTACCAAATTCTACTATATTAAGGGCGATTTGATGCTGCTAGAGAACGCGATCTATCAGTATGCGCTGAACCTGTTGATTTCTAAAGGATTTACGCCGATGACAGTACCGCATATGGTGTCGGGCCGGGTAGCTCGTGGTTCGGGATTTGCTCCTAAAAGCGACAAGGAAAGCAATGAGTATTTCATCGACGGCGAAGACACGATGCTAATTGGTACGGCCGAGGCGCCGCTGACTGGCTTTCATGCCGATGAAATCATCGATGAGAAAAAACTGCCGCTGCTCTATGCTGGCTATAGTCCTTGCTATCGTAAGGAAGCGGGTGCAGCTGGTAGGTTTAGCCGCGGACTGTTCCGCGTGCACCAGTTCAATAAGCTGGAAATGTATATCTTTTGTACGCCAGAACAATCAGCTCAAATGCACGAAAAGATCTTGTCGATCGAGGAAGAAATTTGGCAAAACTTAGGCGTGCCGTACCATGTGGTGAATATTGCGGCGGGCGACCTTGGTGCGCCAGCAGCCAAAAAATATGATATTGAATACTGGTCGCCAGTTGATAATCAGTATCGTGAATTAACTAGCTGCTCGAACTGTACTGATTTTCAAGCGCGTAACCTCAATATTCGCGTGCGCCGCAGCGACGGCTCGCTGCAGGTACTGCACACGCTTAACGGTACAGCGGTGAGCTTGGCGCGCTCGCTAGTAGCAATCATCGAGAATTACCAGACCGATGACGGTAAGCTGCGCGTACCAGAGGTACTGCGGCCGTATATGGGTAATCGCGAGGAATTGTGATGAAGCGAGTGGTGCGCCAATTCTCGCGCAGCGGTTACCAGAAACTTGCTAAACCGTTGCTTTTTCGACAACACCCAGACAAAGCGCATGAGGGTATGATCAAAGCAGCGCGAGCACTGCACCGAGTGCGTGGCGAGAATATTTTGCGGGTCTGGAATTATCGAAATTCGCGGCTCGAGCAGGAGATTTTAGGCCTAAAATTCAAAAATCCGCTAGGAATGTCAGCTGGGCTGGACAAGAACTTCGACCTGCCGCCGGTGGCTAAGCGGATTGGCTTAGGTTTCGAAATTGGCGGTTCGACTACTGCGCAGGTTTGTGCTGGTAATCCGCGGCCGTGGTTTCGCCGCTTACCAAGCGAGAAGTCGATTGTAGTTAACGTCGGCTTGGCAAATAACGGAGTCGCTCGCAATATACAACGGATTAAGCGGTATCCGAGGCGGCTGTGGCGCGATTTCCCGTTGAGCGTGTCAGTTGCTAAAACTAATAACCCCGAAAATGTTAGCGATAGCGAAGCGATTGCCGACTATTGCCAAAGTTTGCGCCAGCTAGAGGCAGCTGGTTGCGCGCCGTTGTACGAAATTAATATTAGCTGTCCGAATACTTATGGCGGCGAGCCGTTTACGACGCCAGCACGGCTGGATAAATTATTGACGGCGGTAGATGACTTGCGCTTAACGCGGCCAATTTTCGTTAAGATGCCGACAGATAAAAAGTGGCCGGAATTTATGAAGCTGCTAGCAGTAATTGATCGGCATGAGATTGCTGGTTTAACGATTGGCAATCTAGTCAAGGACCGCTCGGCGCTGCGTAATTCAAAATTGCTGGATAACGAGATCAGGGGAAATCTCAGCGGCCAGCCAGCGCGGGAGCTTACTACTGGCTTAATTTTCAAAACTTATGCCAAATACCGCGATCGTTTTGTGATTATCGGTGTCGGCGGCGTGTTTACTGCCGAGGATGCTTACGAGAAGATTTGTGCTGGTGCGAGCCTGGTAGCTATGGTGACGGCGCTAATGTTTGAGGGGCCGCAGGTTGTCGGCGAAATTAACGAAGGCCTGGTTAAGTTACTCGATCGCGATGGCTTTCAGAATATTACTGAGGCGATTGGTAGCGCTCACCATGGCTAAATGCTATAATTAAAATACATTATCGGTTTAACGAAAGGGGTCAAAGTGATTGCAGATATTGATATAACTGGCGTAGGCGGCTACGTTTTGGATGAACCGACGAGAAAGTATATTAGCAAGAAAATCGGCAGATTAGATCGCTTGGTGACGCGGCATGCTCGTAAAACTATGAGTGCTTCGGTGAAGATCGAGGAAGTCAATCGCGATAACGGCAACAAATATGAAGTCGAAGTGATTATTAACGTGCCGGATCAGGTTATTAAAGCCAAAGATTCGACAATGAACGTTATGGCGGCAACTGACATCGTCGAGCGCAAGCTAGCCGGGCAGCTTCGCAAGTATAAGCAAAATTTGTTAGCTCACGTCGGCCGGCGCGATATACTGGCGCGGTTCAAACGCGGTTTTGACCGCGAAACGCAGTAGCGATTTAGTAGCAGCCTCTTCCAAAACTCCCCGAAAACAGTTATAATTAGGGGAGTTTTTGGAAAATACCTGAAAGTGAGGGAAATTTGACGTTATGGCGATAACACAACAGAAGGTGCTGACGAAGGTTTTTGGTGACCCGCAGAAGCGGATTTTGCGGCGTTTACAAAAGAAAGTCGACGAAATTAATGCGCTTAGCCCGAAATACAAGAAATTATCTGACGAGGAATTGGCTAGCCAAACCGATGTCTTGCGCAAGCGTCTGCAGAAGAAATCTGTGACACTTGATACGATTTTGCCAGACGCTTTTGCGGTGGTACGCGAGATGGCTGATCGGACAATCGGCGAGCGCCATTACGATGTGCAGCTGATTGGTTCGATGGTGCTGCATGAGGGTAGCGTGGCCGAGCTGAAGACTGGCGAGGGTAAAACTTTAATGTCGACGTTAGCAGCCTACTTGAACGCGCTTGAAGGCAAAGGCGTACATGTTGTGACTGTCAACGATTATCTGGCGCAGCGCGATGCTGGCTGGATGGGGCAAATTTATAATGCGTTAGGCTTATCGACTGGGGTGATCATCAATGAGGCTTCATTCTTATACGACGAAAATTATGATAATGAAGCGCATACTGATCCGCGCATGAAGAAGCTTCGTCCGTGCACCCGCAAAGAGGCGTACCAGGCAGATATTACTTATGGTACCAATAATGAATTTGGCTTTGATTATTTGCGCGATAACATGGTTAACGATATCGATATGGTGCGCCAGCGCGATTTGAATTTTGCGATTGTCGACGAAGTAGACTCGATTCTGATCGATGAAGCGCGGACGCCGCTAATTATCAGTGCGCCGGCTGCCGAGAATCCGGATAGCTATTATCAATTTGCCAAGATTGCGGCGAAGTTGACGCCAGAAGATTATACCTTGGAAGAGAAGCGCAAGCAGGTGGCTCTTACTGACGAAGGCGTCGAGAAAGTCCAAAAAATGCTGGGTATAAAAAACTTATACACGCCAGAGTATGTGCGCAGCGTTTACCATATGGATCAAGCCTTGCGAGCTCAGACATTGTTCAAGCGCGACAAAGATTACGTAGTGACGAACGACGGCGAGGTGATAATCGTTGATGAGCACACTGGCCGGCTCAAGCAAGGCAACCGTTATAGCGAAGGCTTGCATCAGGCGATTGAAGCCAAAGAAGGCGTACCAGTGCTGCAGGAAAGCATGACGCTAGCGACAATTTCTTTCCAGAATTACTTCCGTCTGTACAAAAAACTTAGCGGCATGACTGGTACTGCTTTCACTGAGGCTGAAGAGTTTCAACAAATTTATTCGCTTGACGTAGTGGTGGTGCCGCCGAACAAGCCAATTACTCGCCAGGACCATCAGGACTTGATCTACAAGACCGAGAAAGGCAAACTGAAAGCAGTAGCTCAAGCGATCAAAGAGTATCACGATGAAGGCCGTCCGGTGTTGGTTGGCTCCGGTTCAATCGCTAAAAACGAAATGATCGCCAAATATTTGGATAGCGAAGGTATTAAGTACGAAATTCTAAATGCCAAGAACAACGAGCGCGAAGCAGAGATTATCTCGCATGCTGGCGAAAAGGGCGCGATCACTTTAGCGACTAACATTGCTGGCCGCGGTACCGACATCAAACTCGGGCCGGGCGTCAAAGAACTGGGTGGTCTAGTGGTCATTGGTTCAGAGCGCCACGAATCGCGCCGAATTGACAATCAGCTGCGCGGCCGCGGCGGCCGGCAGGGAGACCCGGGCGATACGCAGTTTTATGTTTCGACCGAGGACGATTTGATGCGTATCTTTCAGGGCGAGCGGATTGCTAATGTGTTAGAACGTTTAGGTGTCGATGAGGAAACGGCAATCCAGAATCGTGCCGTCAGCAAGACATTGGAAGCAGCGCAGAAGCGAGTCGAAGGCTATAACTTCGATACGCGCAAAAATGTTGTTCAGTACGATAATGTTATTAATCGCCATCGCAAAGTTGTTTACACGGTGCGCCGCAAAATCCTCGAAGGTGACAATATAAAGCCGGAGATTCAGCGTTTGCTACGGGCGATGGTTAATAAATTAACAGAGGTGCCGGCCAAGAATAATCCAAAATTTGTCGAAGAATTTGCAGAGATTATCCCGCTAGAGACCGACGAAATTGAAAAAATTGGCGCGATCAAAAAAGATAGTCAGCGCCGCGATAAAGCGTTAGCTGCTGCACAAAAAATGTATACAGCCAAAGAAAGAGAGCTCGGCGACGATCTAATCCGCGGGGTTGAGCGCGAAGTTTATCTGCAAGTACTTGATACGCTGTGGATGCAGCACCTCGAAAATATGCAGCATTTGCGCGAAGGTATTCACTGGCGCAGCGTCGGCCAGCGCGACCCGCTGGTTGAATACCGCAGTGAGTCGCAGAAGCTGTTTGATAGCTTACAAGCGACATTGCGCGAGGAAGTCTTGCGTGCTATTTATCATGTGCGCGCCACCGACGCTATTAGCCGCGAATCAATTGACGATGATCACCAAACGGAATTGACGAAGCTTGCCGAGACCTCGGTCGAGCATGGAGTCAACGAAATCACTGGCGGCGAAGAGAATCGCGATCACGATTTCGGCGGTTCAATAAAAAGAGTCGCCTCGACCGCCGAAACTAATCATAGGCGCAACGTTGCCCGTAAAAAGAAAAAGGCCAAGCGCCAGAATCGAAAAAAGAGCCGCTAGATGAAACACACAGTAACAGAAGTACGGCTCGACAATGGTTCGCGTGGGCTGCTTATTGATGTGCCTGGCGCGACGGTGATGAGCTTCCAGTTTCAATTCCGTGCTGGTAACCGCTATGTTGGACGCAAAAATATTTATGAAACCGCTCATGTGATGGAGCATATGTCATTTGGCGCTAATGCTAAGTTCTCGAGCGAGCATGCTTACGAAGCAGAATTCACTAAAAATGGCGCGTACCACAATGCTTGGACAAGCGACTTATCAATGGTGTATGTGGCTGATTGCGCTGATTTTGAATGGGATCGGATTTTAGAATTGCAGCAAGTGGCGATTTGCCAGCCGCACTTTCAGCAGGAATCGCTAGAGGCTGAAAAGGGCAATGTCCGCAGCGAACTAACGGGGTATTTGAATAATCACGGCCGTGTGCTTTGGCCGAAAGTTCAGCAGCTGCTGGGCGAGGATGTTTATACCTTTTGGCAGCGTTTGCGAACGATTGATAATATCAAGCTCGAGGATATTCAGTGTCATCATCGAAAAACGCACACCTCGGATAATATGCGCTTTGTGATTGCGGGCAAGCTAGACGGCCGGCGCGAGCAGATTAAAAGTATGCTTGAGGGTTGGGAATTGCCGCGCGGCGAACGTTTCGTGGTGCCGCGCGATGTTTTGAAAAAGGCCGCTCCGACCCTTATCAAGCGTAAAGAAGCGACTAATCTGACCTTTGGTTGGAGCATGTCGCTGCCGCGCGAAATCAATGACGCCGAACTAGAGGCGATGTCGTGTTTGAATCATATCTTGACCGGCACGATGCACTCGCGTATCTTTGGTGCGGCCCGCAAAAAGGGTTTGGCGTACGGTATGTTTAGCGAAGCGAGCGCTGGCTTTTATGATAGCAGCTGGGATTTTGGCGGGCAGGTTAATGTCGAGACGGCGGATAAGCTCTTTGATATCATTGCCCGCGAAGTGCGAGCGGTGCTTGATGGGCAAATTAGCGAAGAAGAATTGTCGGCGGCGCAGTCCTACGCGCTAGGCCGTCACCAGATGGGGGCGCAGACGGTCGCGCAGATTAGCAATTTCTATAGCGGGCGTTATTTCGGTGATGGTTTTGTTAAGGATTACGAGCGCGTGCCCGAGGCAATCCGCAACATCACTCGCGAACGCATGATTGCGACGGCGCGCGAATTCATCGGCGCGAATACTTGGGTGCTGGCTGGCGTCAGCGCTAGCGATCAGAAATCGCTGACGCGGCTAAATGATAAGCTAGAAAAGCTGTTTTAGAATAATAATTTCAATCAAAAGTAAAATGCTCCGCCGCCGACCCAGCGGAGCATTTTACTTGCTCAACGTTGGGCGGGCGACGGAGTTGGCGTCTCCGTCTCTGTGGCGCTACCAGCGGAGCCGAGGATCTGGTTATACTCGTCTCTCGTGACACTAATCGTCACGAACTTTCCAGGGTTACTGGAAAGGGCCTTCTGGAAAAGGCCTGCCAGCCCCTCGTCACCTATTGTCGAGGTGACCTGGGTGTTTTTAATAGTCGCGCAATCTCTCAGCCACCAACCCCACTGGATACTGGGGTGGCAGTCACCGAGGGTGTCCTTTGCGACATACCCCTCGGCACCTGGGAGATTAGTGAGGTTTATCACCATCGACGACATTTCGCCGTCGCCGATGATGTTAAACCTGATGACTGACAGGGGAATCTCCAGCACTTCGTGAGTGCCGTCCCCGTGCCGATAATCAACCAAAATACTGGCGCCTGCCTGCATCTTGGTATAGGCGCTAATAGAAAAAATACCGCCACTAACGGAAGTTTCCCCTGTGGCAGAAATCGAGCGAGCGCCGATTTCCAGTGGGTACTCAGACCCGCTAGAGAACCCGTACAGCGAGGCTGCCTCGGCAAACCTCGCTACTCTGTCTTTGTTTGATGGCATCATGTTATACACAGCCGTGTTAGCGGCAGCATACAACAAGACCATTATCACTAAGGTCAGAGCTATGATAGCACTGACCTTCATCTTGTTTTTGAATGCGTCATCAATCAGACATGCCAGTATACCACCGGCCATAAAGCCTGCAATCGTAGCGATTACAGCCCAAAAAAGCAGAAACAACCCCATGAGGTGGCACGCTCCTATCAAGTAGGAATAAAAAACGGAAACGTTCTACCTCTCGCTGGTCGGAGCGAAAGGTTACTATAATTATATCAATAAACAATCTTGTTACCAAGCTAAAGCATAAAGTATTGATATTATAGCGATGAAGGCGCGTGCTATAATAGTCGTTATGAAGATTATCATCGCGGGTTACGGTGTGGAAGGTATATCAAATCTGGTATATTTCCAGCAGAAATTTCCTGACGCGGAGTTTGTGGTGGCTGATGAACGTCCGGCGGATAAACTGCCGGCTATTCCGAGTGGCGTTAGGTTGATTTCTGGCAAAAACGTCTTCAGCGAACAGCTGGGCGACACTGATTTGGTGGTGCGGACAGCTAGTTTGCCGCCGCGCAATATCAAAACCAGCGGCAAGATTTGGTCGGCGACTAACGAGTTTTTTGACAAGTGTCCAGCGCCGATTATCGGCGTGACCGGCACCAAAGGCAAGGGGACGACGTGCAGTTTGATTGCCTCGATCTTGCGGCAAGCCGGACAAACGGTACATTTGGTCGGCAACATCGGCGTGCCAGCGCTGGATGTCTTGCCGAAGATTAAAAAAACCGACATCGTCGTTTACGAATTGTCCAGCTTTCAACTGTGGGATCTAGAAAAGTCGCCGCATATTGCGGTAGTGCTGATGATTGAGCCGGATCATCTGAATGTCCATACGGATTTCGCCGACTACCTCAATGCCAAGAAAAATATTCGTCGCCACCAGCATCTTGGCGATATTTGTTTATATCACCCGACGAATAAATATTCGCGGGAAGTGGCTGCCGCGCCGCTTGATAGGCTGCTAGATACGGGCGATAATCATGGTGATACGCTGGACTTTGCGCAGCGCTACGCTATTCCCAATGATGATCAGGTCTATGTCAAAGACGGTTATTTTTGCGTACAGAATCGGCAGATTTGCAGCACCAGCCATTTGCGGTTGCCGGGCGCGCACAACCTCGAGAATGCCTGCGCAGCAATGAGCGCGGTGACGGAACTGCCAATCACCGTGACCGACGAGCAATATGCCGCTGGACTAGAGAGTTTCACAGGATTGCCGCACCGTTTGAAATTCGTTGCCGAGAAAAATGGCGTGAAATACTACGACGATAGTATTTCAACCACGCCCGGTAGCGCTGTTGTCGCGTTAAAAGCCTTCACGGAGCCAAAAATTTTGATTTTGGGCGGATCTGACAAGGGTGCGGACTATGCGGAATTAGCGCAGGAAATCGCCAGGCAGCAAATGCGAGCAGTGATCGTCAACGGCGCCAATGCCAGCGAAATTATCGAAATTTTGCATAAAAATAAGGTATCTTGCCAGGTTATCCAGCTGGAAATGTCGGCGATGTCAACAGTCGTTGAAATGGCAGCAAATCAAGCACAACCTGGCGATGTGGTGATTCTCAGCCCGGCCGCCGCTAGCTTCGATATGTTTAAGAGTTATAATGACCGCGGCGAGCAGTTCGTGGCGGCGGTGGAGAAGCTTTAGTACCGTTATATGCCAATATACGGTAAATTCTAGTATTGCTAGCGGGGGCTAGATAGCTAAGCTAACTTAGCAAAATCGCTAATCCGCTTGGCAATAATTGCAGTAGGTTCAAGAATGCGACATTGCGGGAAAAGGCGTTGTAACCGTCTCTTAAGCGCCAGATAATGCGTGCAGCCTAGAACAATAACATCGCTACCGTCCGCAACACTGGTCGATACTTCATCAAGTATAATATCGTCGGCCAAACCTTGATCGATCATCTGCGCCCACGCGTGAGTGTCTGGCGTGTCGATACGAACGCCAGTAGCATATTCACTGATAAGCGCGCGCAGACGCTGGCTGTGTTTGGTGGCGTTTGTCGCCAGCAGGGTGATATGATGCGATTTGGTCAGGGCGGCGGCTGATTTGATCATCGGTTCAAAGCCGATAAAGCATACATCTGGGTAACGTTGCCGCAGCGAGCCAATCGCGTTGGTCGTGGCGGTATTGCATGCTATAACAATAATGTCGCATGATAGCAGCGGCTGAATGGCGGCATCGGTTAGCGCGATAATCTCTTCCAGTGAACGATTGCCGTACGGCGCGTGCTCGCGGTCGATCGCCGTGATGTACAAATGCTGCGGCAGTAATTTTTTCAGCCTCTTTGCTACTAATTTGCCGCCAGTTCCCGTATCAAATATGCCGATCTTCATACAAAAAGTATAGCAAAATCGCCGTAACGATATCTACGACAATGCCAGAGCTCGCAGTTTTGGCAGATTTGAAACGCCGAAATTGCTGCTTATTGCCGTTAATACTGCTATAATAAGCAGGAATAGGCGCGAGTCTTGAGATAGTATCTAATCGGAGGGTTTATGGATCAACAGCCGTACCAGCAATACCAACAGTATCAGCAGCCGCCGCAATCGCAGGCGCAAACCAAAGGCCAGCTTGCCGTAGCGCGGGCTCGCAATGCGCAAGATAATGTCGTTCTGACAATAACTATCATTATCTTTTGTTTCTTTGCGGCTAGCTATTTTATCTATACAACATTCCAGGAAATGTCAACAGACAATGCCGGGCACCACGTTGAGTTATCGTTCAGCGATGGCGTGATTGCTGTATTGCTGGCGATAGTTTTTATGATTATGGGATTGGGTATGCTGCTGGGTATTGGCATGTTTATGGTGCGGATGATGCGCCAGCAAATGCTGGGCAATGCTTTGCAGGTTGAATATAGCGCTTACGCGTGGTTGCGCGATTGGGCCAACCAGGTATCGGCTGATTTAGAGATGCCGCAAGTCGAAATTTTCATCACCCAGAATCCAGTGATGAATGCTTATGCTTTTGGTTTTGCTAGGCCATATTCTATCGTGCTGCATTCTGGATCAATTCGCTACTTGACCAAGGATGAGCTAAAAGTGATTGTCGTACATGAAATGGCACACATCAAATACCGCCATGCCAACGCTAACGTGTATTTGATGCCGTTTTTGTCGATTCCGATTATCAGCGTATTGGGTAGTTGGATTTCTGGATTCTGGCACCGCCGTGCCGAGCTAACTGCCGATCGTCTAGCTTTGATGTATTTGGGCGATAGCGAATTAGTCAAGAAATCGCTGATCAAGGTGCATGTCGGACCTGATGCGGCAGACAGCATGAACGAGGTGGCGCGCCAGTGGATGCAGTACACGGCTGAACGCCCGATGAATCATTTTGCGCAGACTTTTAGCGATCATCCGTTTTTGGTACGCCGGTTGAGCCAGATTGACTATTGGAAGGGCGTGGTTGAGCCGCAAAATCAGCCGCAGAGCATTGCGCCAGCTGCTGCTCAGTCTAATGTTTCTGAACCCGCTGAATCCGAACCTGCTACTGAGCCGACAACCGTAGAGCCAACTTCTACCAAGAAATCAACTCGCCGCAAATCAGATGACACCAGCCAAAATCAAGACGAGACTGCTGCCTAGGTTCTATGCAGCCGTTACGAAAACAAGCTGAAGATCTCCGCGCTCGCGTGGCTAGCGCTTGCCAAGCTTTGCATATTGACGCTCGCGCTGAAGAGCTGGCAGTGCTTGATGAGCAGCTGGCCGATTCGAATGTCTGGGCGAATGTCGGGCGGGCGCAGATGCTGACGCGGCAGGCGTCGAGCTTGCGTTCGCAAATTGAGCCGTGGCAGATTTTGCGTTCACAAGTCTCGGATATAATCGAACTGATGGATCTAGGCGACGACTCGATGCTGGTAGAGTTTACCGAGCAGCTAGCAGCTCTCGAGGCAGAATACCAGGAGCGCCGCAAAGATTTGCTATTCTCAGGCGAATACGATAATCGGGCGGCGATTTTTAAGTTGAGCGCTGGCGCTGGCGGTACGGATGCGCAGGATTGGGCAGAGATGCTAGAGCGAATGTATCTGCGCTGGGCTGAAAAGCATGATATGCAAACCGAGCTAGTCGAGCGCTCGACAGGCGAAGAGGCCGGTATCAAGAATGCGACATACATTATCCGCGGTGCTTTCGCTTACGGCAAATTACGCAGCGAACATGGGGTGCACCGGCTGGTGCGGCTCAGTCCGTTTAACGCTGATAATTTGCGGCAGACTAGCTTTGCACTGGTCGAAATCATGCCGGAAATGGACGCGCCAGGCGAGGTCGAGATCGACGACAAAGATTTGCGAATTGATATTTATCGCAGCGGTGGCAACGGCGGGCAAGGAGTCAATACAACTGATTCCGCAGTGCGCATAACTCATTTGCCGACAGGCACGGTGGTGGCAATCCAAAACGAGCGCAGCCAGCTCCAAAACAAAGAAACCGCGCTAAAAATCCTCAAAAGCCGCTTAGCGCAAATGCAGTTAGAACAACGCGCCGAAACGCTAGCTGATCTGCGGGCAGGCGAGTCGGCTAGTTGGGGTGCGCAAATTCGCAATTACGTACTTCATCCTTATACTCTGGTCAAGGACACGCGAACCAAGTTTGAAACTCACAACGCCCGCGGCGTGCTAGATGGCGACATTGACGGCTTTATTGAAGCATATCTCGAGCAGCAAGCGGCGACCGAGTAGCTGGCTATCGCTATAAACTAGCTTATGCTACAATAGGTAGTGATGATTCTGTTAGATAGAGTGACTAAGGTGTATGGTAAGGGTAGCAAGCCAGCGCTTGACCGTGTTAATCTGCATGTTGAGCCGAATGAGTTTGTGATCATCGTTGGGACGAGCGGAGCTGGTAAATCGACCTTGCTCAAATTATTGACGCGCGAAGAAAAGCCGACTAGCGGCAAGATTGTCGTTGGCGGTATTGATTACGACCAGCTCAAGGACAAGCATATCCCGCTGCTACGCCGCAAAATCGGCGTAGTTTTCCAGGATTTTAAGTTGCTACCGAACCGGACAGTGTTCGAAAATGTGGCTTTTGCGCTAGAAATTGCCGGCATGACTAACCGCGAAATTAAAAATACTGTACCAAAAGTGATTGACCTGGTGGGGCTAAAGGGCAAGGAAAAGCAGTTCCCGCATCAGTTGTCGGGCGGTGAGCGCCAGCGTGTGGCAATCGCTCGAGCAGTAGTGCGCCAGCCAAAGATCCTAATCGCCGACGAGCCAACGGGTAATCTCGACCCGAAGCACAGTTGGGATATTGTCCGCCTACTCGAGAAAATCAATCGATATGGCACGACAGTTATACTTACAACACATAATGTCGAGATTGTCAATAGGTTGAAACGCCGCGTGATTACGGTCGACCACGGCAAGATTACTAGCGACCAAGCGCAGGGGAGTTATCGGCAATGAGACGAGACAAAGTCAAGACAGCGGCTGCCAAAAAGAAAAGCCGCCGCGAGGACAAAAAAAATACCGGTGCTCGCGCCTTGACCAGACAAAGGCGTAGCCGCCAGCGCAAATGGCTGACTTTCGTGCGAATGTGCCGCTACGGCGTCAATAATTTCACTCGTAATGCTTGGCTAACCATTGCTGCTACCGCGGTGATGACGATTACGTTGCTGATTATCTTTACTACGGTGGTGGCGCGCAATATTTTGGCAGACTCGGTAACGGAGCTGAGTAAAAAAGTCGATATGTCAATTTATCTCAAAACGGGTACTACCGAGGAGCAGGCTAAACCGATTATTGCCGATTTGCGCAAACTGCGTAATGCCGAGCGCGTTGAATTCGTTTCCTCGGAAAAAGCGCGCCAACAAAGCGCCGAAGACAACAAAGCCGACCAAGATATACTAGATGCCCTCAATCAAGCTGCCAATAAGATGCCAGCAGTGATTCGCGTTAATCTAGAGAATATCAATGACACCGACAGTCTTAGCGATTTTGTCAAAACTAATAAGCCGCTCAAAAAAATTATCGATGATAAGCGCGAACCGTCGTTTGCTGGCGACCGGCGCGACGCTATCGAAAATATCGGCCGCTGGACAGATTTTGCGCAGCGGGCCGGTTTGGCAGCGAGCGTACTCTTCGTCGTAATATCTTCGTTGATTGTTTTTAATACCATTAGAATGGCAATATTCAACCGTAAAAGCGAGATCGAGATGATGAAGCTTATCGGTGCTGACAAAAGCTTTATCCGCGGCCCATTTTTGGTAGAAGCGATGGTGTACGGTTGTATTGCTGCGGTTGTAGCGACCGCTATAGGGGTAGGGGTTTTCGCGACGATTTCTGGCAAATTACAGGCTTATGGAATTGCTGCTGTAGCTACATCGCACTTTTTGATAAATAATTTGCTGCTGGTCTTGCTAAGTATGATGTTGTTAGGCTCGTTGATTGGGATTATTTCCTCGACACTGGCTACTCGCCGTTATCTCAAATTGTAGAGTAATTTACGAAAGGGGGTGCTTATTCGACGTAGCTTTCTTGACAAAGCGGTAATGCTTTGTTACGCTAGAGGTATGAAACATAGGTCCACCACACCAGTTTCGTCAAGGCGGCACGTTGCGAAGTCGTCAATCGTCGCAGCAGCTGTTTTGATGAGCGCAAGTATACCGGTTGCCTTCGCGCAAAACGTGTTGGCCGACCAGTACGACGAACAGGTCAAAAAACTTCAATCAGAAGCTGATTCATATCAGCAGCAGGCGGCGACGCTTGGCGCGCTGGCGTCAACGCTGCAAGCGCAGCTTGATGTATTAACCAAGCAAAAAAATGAAATCCAAGCGCAAATTAATACTAGCCAAGCTAAGCGCGATAAGCTCGAGAAAGATATCGCTGCTACCGAAAAGAAAATCGAGATTAACAAAGAAGCTCTTGGCGAAATTGTTGCCGATATGTACGTTGATAGCTCAATCTCGCCGCTCGAGATGCTGGCTAGCAGCAAAAACATCGGCGATTACGTTGACAAGCAAGAATACCGCTCGTCAATGCAGGACAATCTGAGCACCAAGATCAAACAGATTAAATCGCTCAAAGCGCAGCTCGAAAAGCAGAAAAAGCAAGTTGAGAACGTACTACGCGATCAGAAGTCGCAAAAAGCCGCGATGGCCGCCAAAGAGGCTGAACAGGCTAAATTAGTTTCGGACACGCGCGGTGAGGAATCAGCTTACAATAACCTGGTCGCCAAGCGTAACAGCGAAATCAGCAGTGTCCGCGCTCAACAGGCTGCCGCTATGGCTGCAGCTGCTCGTGCTTCAGGCTCTACTAATATTGGTACGGGCTCGGCTAGCGGTGGCGGATATCCGTCGGTTTGGGCTAATGCCGAGCAAGATACGATCGTTGATAACTGGGGTCTCTATAACCGCGAATGCGTCAGCTACACCGCTTGGAAAGTAGCTAGTACTGGCCGTTACGTACCGCATTTTGGCGGGGCAGGTAACGCTAATCAGTGGCCGAGCACAACGTCTCGCTATGGTATTGCAAACGGCCCAACGCCAAAAGCTGGCTCGGTAGCTATTCAGTATGTTGGCGCTTACGGTCACGCTATGTATGTCGAAGCAGTTAATGGCGATGGTACGATTACTGTTAGTGACTACAACAATAATATCGACGGTTTAGGCTGGGGCCGCTATCACTACTACACACGTTCAAGTGCTGGGCTAACTTATATATATTTCTAGCGAGATCAATATAATAATCAGTAAATTATAGCGTACTCAGCCAGAGTGCGCTATAATTATGATTATGGCAAACGAACAGGGAGTTGAAAATAAGGGGCGGAAGCCTCGGCAGCGGAAGGTTTCACAGGGTGTTTTCTTGGCGTCGTTGGTCTTGGCAATAATCGTATCGTTTGCGGCTGGTACGCGCAGCGAAGAAATCTATCAGATAGCAGCGCCGATTTTTGGCATCAAGGTGGCTAAGCAGCCGCTCGACACCGAGGTGATGAAAGAAGCTTATCGTCAACTAGCGGCGAATTATGACGGTGATTTGGATGCTAATAAGCTGTCTGACGGGGCGGCTCGCGGCATGGTTAAAGCGGTCGGCGACGACTACACGACATTTCTAGATAAGGAAGAAGCGGCAGAATTTAACAAAAGTCTAAACGGCGAAGTTTCTGGTATTGGCGCCGAAATCGGCGTGCGTAATTTGCAGCCGACGGTACTGCGAGTTCTCGATGACTCTCCAGCCAAGAAGGCTGGCCTTAAAACGGGCGATATCTTTGTGGCTGTGAACGGTACGTCAGTAGCGGGCGAGACGGCTAGCGGCGTGGCTGATAAGGTTACTGGCGAAGCGGGCACGACCGTCAAGCTAACTATGCGCCGCGGCAGCGAATCGCTAGATTTTTCGATTACGCGGGCCCAAATTAGCGATCCTAGCGTCCGTTGGTCGGTTAGCGACGATGTTGGCACCTTGACGATCTCGCGCTTTGACGACAATACTGGTTCGCTAGCCCGCAAGGCCGCTAAAGAATTCATTGATAAAGGTGTTACAGGTGGG